>DATJGA010000043.1:0-17820 GCA_035495395.1 Mycobacteriales bacterium
CGGCCTCGAGGGCTACGGCCTGGAGATCGTCGGTCGCGAGATGCTCCCGGTGCACGCCACGCCGGAGAACCTGCGCTACCTGCAGACCAAGCGCGACCGGATGGGTCACGACCTGCCCGGCCTCGCCGCCTTCGAGGACGAGGACACCGAGGGCAGCACCGACGACGCCATCGGCGCACCGGCATGAGCGGTGCCGGCGCCCCCGGGGCGACGGCGTTCGACGCCCACCAGCTGACGCTCGCGCTCGTCGCCACGCGCTGGCACGCCGAGATCACCGGGGCGCTGCTCGACAGCGCCCAGCGCGCCGCCGCCGAGTGCGGCATCACCGAGCCCACGGTGCTGCGCGTCGCCGGCGCCCTCGAGCTGCCGGTCGTCGTCCAGGCGGCCACCGTCAGCCACGACGCGGTCGTCGCCCTCGGGGTCGTCGTCCGGGGCGGCACCCCCCACTTCGAGTACGTCTGCGACGCCGTGACCTACGGCCTCACCAGGATCTCGCTCGACAGCCGCACGCCGGTCGGCAACGGTGTGCTCACCACCGACACGGTGGAGCAGGCGCTCGACCGCGCCGGTCTGCCCGACAGCGCGGAGGACAAGGGCCGCGAGGCCGTGCTCGCCGCGCTGGACGCCGCCCGCGTCCTCCGTTCCCTCCGTACAGGAAGCTAGCCGCATGCTCGCCGTCGTCCTGCCCAAGGGCAGTCTCGAGAAGCAGGTCCTGGAGCTCTTCAGCGCCGCCGACCTGACCGTCGTCCGCGGGTCGGACCGGGACTACCACGCCCGGGTCGAGGACCCGCGCATCGACAAGGTGCGCTTCCTGCGGCCGCAGGAGATCCCGACGTACGTCGAGCAGGGCATCTTCGACCTCGGGATCTCCGGGCGCGACTGGATCACCGAGACCGGCGCGGACGTCGTCAGCCTCGGCGAGATCGGTGGCGGGCGGGCCGGCGAGGCCGTCGTCCGCGTCGTGCTGGCCGTCCCGAAGGACGCCCCGTGGGAGAGCGCGGCCGACCTTCCCGAAGGGGTCCGCGTCTCCACCGAGATGCCCGAGACCACGCGCCGGTTCCTCGAGGAGCGGGGCGTCAAGGCGAAGGTCTTCACCAGCCACGGCGCGACCGAGGCGAAGATCCCCGACATCGTCGACGCGATCGTCGACCTCACCGAGACCGGCTCGTCGCTCCGCAAGGCCGGTCTGAAGATCATCGAGACGCTCCTCACCAGCCGCACCGAGCTCATCGCGAACCGCGCGGCCTACGAGGACCCGACCAAGCGCGCGGCGATGGAGGACCTGCTCGTCCTCATCCAGGGCGCGCTGCGGGCCCGTGGCCAGGTGCTGCTCAAGCTCAACGTCGCCGACGAGCAGCTCGAGGCCGTGCTCGCGGTGCTGCCGTCCATGTCCTCGCCGACCGTGATGCCGCTCGCCCGCAGCAACATGCACGCGCTGGAGACCGTCGTCCCGAAGCTGGGCGTCAACACGCTGATCCCCGCCCTCAAGGCCGCCGGCGCCCGCGACATCCTCGAGCTGCCGATCTCCAAGATCGTGGAGTGAGCCGCTCCACCCCTGTCGCGGTCGCCGTCGCGGTCGTCTCGGGCGCCCTCGTCGCCCTGCAGCAGCGCGTCAACGGCGAGCTGGCCGTCTCGCTCGACGACGCCGTCCTCGCGGCGGTGGTGTCCTTCGCGACCGGGCTCGTCCTCGTCGCCCTCGTGGTCGCCGCACGGCGGTCCACCCGCGCGCGGGTGCGGGCGCTCCGTGGGATCCCGTGGCACTGGCGCCTCGGCGGGCTGGGCGGTGCGAGCCTGGTGGCCGCCGGCGCCGCCGCCGCCCCGCGCATCGGGGTGGCGCTGTTCACCGTCGGCCTGGTCGCGGGCACGACCCTCGGCGGCCTCGCCGTCGACGTCGTCGGGCTCGGCCCGGGCGGGCACCACCCGGTCACCCCGCCGCGACTGGCCGGCGCCGGCATCGGCCTGCTCGCCATCGTGGCCAGCGTGGCGCACGGGCTGCACGCGGCCAACCCCTGGCTGCTCGCGGCGGTCGTCGTCGCGGGGTGCTTCGTGTCCTACCAGCAGGCGGTCAACGGGCGGGTCCGCGCGGTGACCGACGCGTCGGTGGCCACGCTGCAGAACTTCGTCGTGGGCCTGTCCGCGCTGCTCCTCGGGCTGGCGCTGCGTGCCGTCACCGTCGGCGTCGCGGCGAGCAGCTGGCCCGGTCCGGACCGGCTGTGGCTGTACCTCGGCGGCCCCATCGGCGCGTCGTTCGTGGCGATGGCGGCGGTCGTGGTCAAGCAGCTGGGCGTGCTGCGGTTCGGCCTGGCCGTCACGGCCGGGCAGCTCGTCGGGGGCGTCCTGCTCGACCTCGACCGCGGGCTGGAGGTGGCCACCCTCGTCGGGGCGGCGCTGGCGATGACCGCCGTGGCGGTCAGCAGCCTGGGTGCGGGCCGGCAGGTGACCGCGTGACGGTCGACCACACCCCGGTCCGGCTGCGCCGGATCTGCCAGCTGCTCGCGGGGCTGGTCGTGGTGGTCTTCGGCCTCGTCGCCGTGCTGCTGCCCCGTGGCGACAGCGGCGTCGAGGCGTTCGGCCCCGCCGACCAGGTGGCCTTCTTCGTGATCGGCCTCCTCATCGCCGGCGGCGCGCTCGTGCTCACCCGGTTCCGCGTCCGCGCCGACGAGCGGGGGGTGTGGGTGCGCAACAGCCTGGGGGAGCGGTTCTTCCCCTGGGCCCTGGTGGTGGGCGTGCACCTGCCGAAGGGCGCGACCTGGGCGCAGCTGGAGCTGCACGACGACGAGACCGTCGCCCTGATGGCGGTGCAGACCTCCGACGGCGACCGCGCCGTCGACGTGGTGCTCGCGCTGCGCCGGCTGCTCCAGGAGTCGCGGGATGGCTGAGCCCCCGGACGACGGGCTCGCGGACCCGCGCCTCGCGGCCGCCTCCTCGCACGCGGAGGTGCTGGCCGCCCTCGCGGGCGCCCGGGTCTTCGCCGGCGTCGTGGCCACCGCCACCGCGGAGGAGGTCGGCGCGCACGGCCTGCGCACCGAGTCGACCGCCGAGATGGCCGTCCTGCTGATCGAGTCCGCGGGCGAGCGCGCGCTGCCCGTCTTCTCCTCGGTCCCCGCGCTGCTGGCCTGGCGCGCGGACGCCCGCCCGGTGCGCCTCACCGGTCCGCAGGCCTGCCGGGCCGCCCTCGACGAGGGCGCCCGCGCCCTCGTGCTCGACCCCGCCGGTACGGCGGTCGCGCTGGCCGAGGACGAGCTGCACGCCCTCGCGGAGGGGTGGGTCCCCGTGCCGGGGAGCAGCCTCGCCACCCGGCGCGGCAGCGCGGAGCTCCGGCCGCCCGCCGTACCGGTGCCGCCGGACCTGCTCGAGGCGCTGCGCGAGGCGCTCGCCGGCGAGCCGCTGCGCGCGGCCCGGCTGCTCGAGGGGCCGGACGGGCTGGTGCTGGGGGTGGCCGGGAGGGGCCCGCTCCCGCCGGCGGCGCTGGCGGCGCTCGCGCAGCGCGTGGTGGGCCGGCTGGGCTCGCGACTGCCCCCGGAGGGCCTCGACCTCACCGAGGTCCCCGCCCGGGGACCGGGGGCTGCCGTGCTCAGGTCCCGGTTCGGCCGCCGTTCCTGCTAGCCTGGTGGACGCGACCCGCCCGCCGAGCGATCGGTGGGCGCGCAAGCGGAGGTCCCACCTCCCACCCGAGCAGCCGCGAGGCAGCCGGGTCCGGTCGGCCCGCAGGGCGCAAGTCCTGTGGTGTCGCGGTCCTGCACGTGAGGACCGGTGGGCTCTGCGCTCTGCGCAGGGCCCTTCTTCGTGAGCGGGTCCGGGAGCACGTCCTAGCCGCATTCTTTGGAGGCAGCATCAGCGCTGAACCCCGCATCAACGACCGGATCCGCGTCCCCGAGGTGCGCCTGGTCGGGCCGAACGGCGAGCAGGTCGGCATCGTCGCCATCGGCGTGGCCCTGCAGATGGCCCAGGAGAGCGACCTCGACCTCGTCGAGGTGGCGCCCATGGCCCGTCCGCCGGTGGCCAAGCTGATGGACTACGGGAAGTTCAAGTACGAGGCGGCGCAGAAGGCGCGCGAGAGCCGGAAGAACCAGGTTCTGACGGTCATCAAGGAGATGAAGCTCCGCCCCAAGATCGACCCGCACGACTACGAGACCAAGAAGGGCCACGTCGTCCGCTTCCTCAAGCAGGGCGACAAGGTGAAGATCACGATCATGTTCCGCGGTCGTGAGCAGAGCCGGCCCGAGCTCGGCTTCCGGCTCCTTCAGCGGTTGGGGGAGGACGTCCAGGAGCTCGGCTTCGTGGAGTCCGCCCCGAAGCAGGACGGCCGCAACATGATCATGGTCCTGGCACCCCACAAGAACGCGGCCGACCTCAAGAAGGCCGCGCAGGACAAGCAGACCGATGGCGGCACCGCCGCCGGCGACGAGAGCTGAGGACAGGCAGTCATGCCCAAGCAGAAGACGCACAGCGGCGCCAAGAAGCGCTTCAAGGTGACCGGCAGCGGCAAGATCCTGCGCGAGAAGGCCGGCAAGCGCCACCTGCTCGAGCGCAAGGCCTCCACGCTCACGCGCCGCCTCACCGGCACGACCGAGGTCTCCAAGGCCGACACCAAGGCCGCCAAGAAGCTGCTCGGTCTCTGAGCCCCCACGACGAGTAAGGAAGAACTCCGATGGCACGTGTGAAGAGGGCGGTCAACGCCCAGAAGAAGCGTCGTGAGGTCCTCGAGAAGGCGAGCGGCTACCGCGGTCAGCGCGGGCGGCTGTACCGCAAGGCCAAGGAGCAGCTGCTCCACAGCGCCACCTACGAGTACCGCGACCGCAAGAAGCGCAAGGGCGACTTCCGCCAGCTCTGGATCACCCGTATCAACGCGGCGGCGCGCCAGAACGGCATGACCTACAACCGCCTCGTCCAGGGCCTCAAGCTCGCCGGCGTCGAGGTGGACCGCAAGAACCTCGCCGAGCTCGCGGCGACCGACGAGACGGCGTTCGCCGCGCTCGTCGAGGTGGCCCGCAAGGCGCTGCCCGCCGACGTCAACAGCCCGGCTGCTTGACGCCCCAGGCGTGATCACGTCGACCCGGCACCCCCGGGTCCAGGCAGTACGACGCCTGCACCGGCGCTCGGCCCGCGTGGCCGAGCGCCGGTTCGTCGTCGAGGGCCCGCAGGCGGTGCGCGAGGCCCTCGGGTCCCTCGAGGAGCTGTTCGTCCTCGACGCCGAGCACCCGCTCGCCGTCGCGGCTGCGGCGGCCGGTGCCACCGTCACGCCGGTCGACGCCAAGGTGCTCGCCGCGCTCGCGGAGACCGCCACCCCGCAGGGGCTGGTGGGGGTCGCGCCGTTGCTCGAGCCCGACCTCGCCGTGCTCGACGGCGCGCGGCTGGTCGTCGTGCTGCACGAGGCCAACGACCCCGGCAACGCCGGCACCGTCATCCGCACCGCCGACGCGGCCGGCGCCGACGCCGTCGTGCTCACGGCGGGCAGCGTCGACCCGCACAACGGCAAGTGCGTGCGCGCGACGGCGGGGAGCCTGTGGCACCTGCCCGTCGTGCACGGCGTGGAGCTGCCCGACGTGCTCAGCGCGCTCCGCCGTACCGGCGTGCAGGTGCTGGCGACGAGCGGCGCCGGGGCGGACGACCTGGACGACCTGCAGGACAGCGGGGCCCTGGCGCAGCCGACGGCGTGGCTGCTCGGCAGCGAGGCGCACGGGCTGCCCCTCGACGTGCTCGCCCAGGCTGACCGGGTTGTCCGGATCCCGCTGCGGGGGAGGGCGGAGTCCCTCAACCTGGCGACCGCCGCCGCGGTGTGCCTCTACGCGAGCGCGCGCGCCCAGCGCTAGCCCGTAGAGTTCCGCCTACCGGAGGGAGGGCTCGTGACCACATCGCTGGACGTCGACAAGGGCGTGTACGACGAGCTGCCCGACGGTGTCCTCGTGCTCGACGCCGGGGGCCAGGTGCAGGTCGCGAACCCGGCTGCCGCGCGGATCCTCGGGGCCGACGTGGACCAGCTCGTCGGCCGCCCGCTCGAGCAGGTGCTCCCGCTCGACGACCTGCAGGGGCGTGACTGGTGGGCGTGCCTTCGGCCGTTCGCCGGCCTCGACACGCGCACCCGCCAGTCCGAGCAGCGGCTGGTCATGCGCGAGGGCCCGCTCCAGGGCCGCGAGCTCCTCGTCACGGCGGCGTTCGTCCGCGACGAGCGGCGGGTGCTGCAGCGCGTCGTCCTCGCCATCCGCGACAACCGGGCGCGTGAGCGCAGCGACCGCAGCCGGGCCGACCTCGTCTCCACGGTCGCCCACGAGCTGCGCTCCCCGCTGACCAGCGTCAAGGGCTTCACGGCCACGCTGCTCGCGAAGTGGGAGCGCTTCGACGACGAGCAGAAGAAGGTCATGCTCGAGACCGTCAACGCCGACGCCGACCGCGTCACCCGGCTGCTCACCGAGCTGCTCGACGTCAGCCGCATCGACGCCGGCCGGCTCGAGATGCGCAAGCAGGTCGTCGACCTCGAGGCCAGCGCCCGCAAGGCGGTGAGCGGGCAGGTCGCGGCCGGCGAGCCGGCGGAGCGCTTCGTCCTGGACGTCAGCGGCCCGCTGCCGGAGATCTGGGCCGACCCCGACAAGGTCGACCAGGTGCTGGCCAACCTCGTGGAGAACGCGCTGCGGCACGGCGCGGGCACCGTCACCATCCGGATCCGGCCCGACGACGGCGGCCCGCCCGGTGCCGTCGTCTTCGTCGAGGACGAGGGCGAGGGCGTGGCGCCCGACACGGCGGCCCGCGTGTTCACCCGCTTCTGGCGGGGCAACCGGGCCCGTGGCACGGGCCTGGGCCTGTACATCGTCAAGGGCCTCGTCGAGGCCCACGGCGGCACCGTCGAGGTCGGTCGCGCCCCCGGCGGCGGCGCGCAGTTCCGATTCGTGCTGCCCGCCGGCCAGCCTCCCTACGCGGAGTGAGGGCCCGGCGGGCGCCCCGGACCTGTCCCCCTAGGCTTCCCGCCTGAACCTTCCTCCTGGAGCTGTTGTGCCCGCGCCCGACTACGACCCCAAGCAGGTCGCCCTGCTCGACCCCTCCGAGCTCGAGGGGGCCCGCGACGCCGGGCTCGCCGCGTTCGCCGCCGCCGGCAGCCTGGACGAGCTCGCCCAGGCCCGCACCGCCCACCTCGGGGACCGCGCCCACGTCTCGCTCGCCAACCGCGAGATCGCCGCGCTGCCCCCGGCAGCGAAGGGCGACGCCGGCAAGCGGGTCAACGCCGTACGGCGGGCGCTGCAGGAGGCGTTCGACGCGCGCCGCGAGGCGCTCGAGCAGGAGCGCGACGCGCGGGTGCTCGTCGAGGAGCGGGTCGACGTCTCGCTCCTGCCCGGGCTCGTCCCGGTGGGGGCGCGGCACCCGCTCACCACGCTGCAGGAGCGGATCGCCGACGTGTTCGTCGCGATGGGCTGGGAGGTCGCCGAGGGCCCCGAGGTCGAGCACGAGTGGTTCAACTTCGACGCCCTCAACATGCCGGCCGACCACCCGGCGCGGGAGATGCAGGACACCCTGTGGCTCGCGCCCGAGGGCAGCGGCCTGGTCATGCGCACCCAGACGTCGCCGGTGCAGATCCGCTCGCTGCTCGAGCGCGGCCTGCCCTGCTACGTCGTCGCGCCCGGCCGGGTGTTCCGCAACGACGCCCTCGACGCGACGCACTCGCCCGTGTTCGGCCAGGTCGAGGGGCTGTGCGTCGACGAGGGCATCACCATGGCGCACCTGCGGGGCACCCTCGCCCACTTCGCCAAGGAGATGTTCGGGCAGGCCCTGCGCACCCGGCTGCGCCCGTCGTACTTCCCGTTCACCGAGCCCAGCGCCGAGCTCGACCTGGAGTGCTTCAGCTGCCGCGGCGCCTCGACCCGGCCCGGCGGCGAGCCCTGCCGCGTCTGCTCCAGCGAGGGCTGGCTCGAGTGGGGCGGCTGCGGGATGGTCAACCCCGCCGTGCTGCGCGCCTGCGGGGTCGACCCCGAGCGGTGGAGCGGCTTCGCCTTCGGCATGGGGCTGGACCGCACCCTCATGGTCCGCCACGACATCACCGACATCCGCGACCTGTACGAGGGCGACCAGCGGTTCACGCTCGCGCTCGGCACGGAGGCCTGACGTGCGCGTCCCCCTGTCCTGGCTGCGCCCCCTCGTGCCCGGCCTCACCGCCACGCCCGACGAGGTCGCCGAGGCCCTGGTCCGGGCCGGCCTCGAGGTCGAGCAGGTCCACCGGTACGGCCACGACGTCGAGGGCGTCGTCGTCGGCCGGGTGCTCGACGTCGAGGAGCTGACCGGCCACAAGAAGCCGATCCGGTACTGCCACGTCGACGTGGGTGCCCGCGTGCACGAGGTGGTCTGCGGGGCGACGAACTTCGCGGTCGGCGACGTCGTGCCGTTCGCCCAGCCCGGTGCCGTGCTGCCCGGCGGGTTCCGCATCGCGACGCGGCAGACCTACGGCCGGGTGTCCGACGGGATGATCTGCTCGGAGGCCGAGCTGGGCCTCGCCGAGGAGTCCGCCGGGATCCTCGTGCTCCCCCCGGACAGCCCGCTCGGCACCGACGTCGTCGAGCTGCTGCAGCTGCGCGACGAGGTGCTCGACATCGCCGTCACGCCCGACCGCGGCTACACCCTGTCCGTCCGCGGCGTCGCGCGCGAGGTCGCGACCGCCTTCGACCTGCCGTTCCAGGACCCCGGGCTGCTCGAGTCGCCCCCGCTGAGCGGTGGGTACGACGTGCGGCTCCCCGATCCCGGCTGCGACCGCTACGTGGCCCGGGTCGTGGAGGGCCTCGACCCGGCCGCACCCAGTCCCGCGTGGCTGCAGCGCCGGCTGGTGCTCGCCGGGATGCGCCCCATCTCGCTCGCCGTCGACGTCACCAACCACGTGATGCTCGAGCTCGGCCAGCCGCTGCACGCCTTCGACCTCGACACCCTGCGCGGCCCCGTCGTCGTACGGCGGGCTGCCGCGGGGGAGCGGCTGCGCACCCTCGACGACCAGGACCGCGCCCTCGACCCCGACGACCTCGTCATCACTGACGACCGCGGGCCGATCGCGCTGGCCGGCGTCATGGGCGGCGCCGAGACCGAGATCTCGGCGGCGACGTCCCGCATCCTGCTGGAGTCGGCGCACTTCGCCCCCTCCTCGATCACCCGGACCGCCCGCCGGCACCGGCTGCCCTCGGAGGCGTCGAAGCGCTTCGAGCGGGGGGTCGACCCCGACCTGGCCGCCGCAGCGGCGGAGGCGGCGGTGCGGCTGCTCGTCGAGCTGGGCGGTGCGGTGGCCGGGCCCGGCACCGACGTCGACCAGCGCCCCGCCCGCCCGGTGCTGACGCTGCCCGCGTCCAAGCCCGGCCGGGTCGCCGGGGTCGACTACTCCCGCGACACCGTCGTGCGCCGCCTCGAGCAGGTCGGTTGCGCCGTCAGCGGCGCGGACGAGCTGCAGGTGACCCCGCCGTCCTGGCGACCCGACCTCACCGGGCAGGCGGAGCTCGTCGAGGAGGTCGTCCGGCTCGAGGGCTACGAGCAGGTGCCGGTCGTCCTCCCCGTCGCGCCGGCCGGGCGCGGCCTGAGCGCCGAGCAGCGGCTGCGCCGCACGGCCGGTCGCGCCCTGGCCGCTGCCGGGCTCGTCGAGGTCGTCACCACCCCCTTCGTGTCCGAGCAGGCGCTCACGGCACTGGGGCTGGACCGCTTCGACCCGCCCCGGCTGCAGAACCCCCTGTCGGAGGAGGAGGGGCTGCTCCGGCCGTCGCTGCTCCCCGGGCTGCTGCACGCGCTGCAGCGCAACGTCGGGCGCGGTCTGCACGACGTCGCGCTCTACGAGACCGGCTCGGTCTTCCGCGGCCGGGGCAGCGTCGTCGCCGACGTGCCCGGCACCGCGGACCGGCCCACGCCGGAGCAGCTGGCGGCCCTCGACGCGGCGCTGCCCGTGCAGCCCCGGCTGGCCGGGCTGGTCCTCACCGGCCGCCGGGGCGGGCGACCCGTCGCGGTGTCCGACGCCGTGGAGGTGCTGCTTGCGCTCGGCCGGGCGCTGTCGCTGACGCTGACCGTCGGTCGCGGCGACGTCGCGCCGTACCACCCCGGCCGCTGCGCGCTGCTCCTGCTCGACGGCAGCCCCGTCGGCACGGCGGGCGAGCTGCACCCGCGCACCGTGGCCGCGCTCGGGGTCCCGCCGCGGTCGGTCGCCGCGGAGGTGGACCTCGACGCGCTCGTGGGCGCCGCCGTCGTGGCCGGCCCGGCCCGCGCGCCGCACGTCTCGCCGTACCCGCCTTCGTCGGTGGACGTCGCCCTGGTGGTCGCCGACGACGTGCTCGCGGCCGACGTGGAGCGCACCCTGCGGGGAGCGGCGGGGGAGCTGCTGGAGCACCTCGCCCTGTTCGACGTCTTCACCGGTCCGCAGGTGGGGGAGGGGCACCGGTCCCTGGCCTACACGCTGCGGTTCCGGGCGACCGACCGCACGCTCACCGACGCCGAGGTGCTCGCCGCGCGCGATGCCGCCGTCGCCGCCGCCGCGGACGCGCACGGGGCCGTCCTGCGGGGAGCGTGACCGGACGGACACCGTGGGTGACGGGGTGTCCGGAACGCCTTCCACCGAGGGTCAATAGTCCCAACGGGCCATGGTGAGCAGGGTCGGAGGTCCCGCACCGTGACCGCGTGACCACGTTCCGTCGACTGTCCCTGACCGCTCTCGCAGGGCTGGTCGTCGCGCTGGTGCCGGCGCCGAGCAGGGCCGCCGCCCTCGTCGACACCTTCGTGGTCACGTACGCCGGTCCCCCCACCGTCGGGCAGCTCGGGATGCTCGGTGGCGTCAGCGACGCGGTCCACGGCTTCTCCGCCGTACCTGCCGCCGTCGTCGTCGCCCCGGCTGCAGCGGCCCCCCTGCTGCGCGAGCTGCCCGGCGTGACCGGCGTCTACCCGAACACCGCCTACCACTACCTGTCCGACCTCGCGACGCAGTCGACGGGCGCCGACCACGTGTGGCAGGACCTCGGCTGGACCGGCGAGGGCGTCGGGATCGCCATCATCGACGCCGGCGTCGACGGGGCCCACCCCGACCTGTGCGCGGCCGCCGTCTTCTGCCACGGCACCCCCATCAAGACGGTGCAGAACGTCAAGGTCATCGGCCGCCAGGACGTCTCGGCCGACCCGGTGGTGTACCTGGAGAACCAGATCAGCACCGACAGCAGCTCGGGGCACGGCTCGCACGTCGCCGGCATCGCGGCCGGGTTCGGCTCCGCGGGGTCCGACCCGACCAAGTACCGCGGGGTGGCACCGGGCGCGAACCTCATCGGGTACGGCACCGGCGAGGTGGCCTTCGCGACCAACGTGCTCGGCGCCTTCGACCACGCGATCACGCACCGGGACCAGTACAACATCAAGGTCATCAACAACAGCTGGGGACCGGGCGCGTTCACGCCGTACGACCCGGGCGACCCGGTCAACCTCGCGATCGACGCCGCGTGGAACGCAGGCATCTCGGTGGCCTTCGGCGCCGGCAACGACGGCACCCGCACCGACAGCATGAACATGTTCGCCGAGAACCCGCACGTCATCGGCGTGGGCTCGGGCACCAAGGACCACCAGCAGTCCTTCTTCTCGAGCAAGGGCGTCCCGGGTCACCCGCAGTTCCACCCGACCGTCACGACCCCCGGCGACTCGATCGTGTCGGTGCGGGCCACGACCGGGTTCACGGTCTGGGCGGCCGACGCGCAGACGGTCGGCGGCGGCGACAGCGACACCCCCGCGGTGGGCAGCAACGACGAGGCCTACTACGCGACGAGCAGCGGCACCTCGATGGCGTCCCCCCACGCCGTGGGCGTCGTGGCGCTCATGCAGCAGGCGGCGCACGCCTCGCTCGGCCGCTGGCTCACGCCGCTCGAGGTGCGCAACATCCTGCAGAACACCGCCACCACGATGCCCGGCTACCAGACGTACGCCGTCGGCGCGGGCTTCGTGAACGCGTACGCCGCCGTGCAGGCCGCCATGACGGCGAGCCAGACGCAGGACTGGGTCGACCCCACCGTGTACGACGTCAGCCCGTACGCCGGGACCGTCGGCCCTGGCGCGATCCTGTCGACGACCTCGTTCACCTCCAGCCACGTGGTGCAGCCGGGCGCGACCATCCTCGACGTGATGGCCGACTGGGGGCCGGAGAAGGTCCTGCCGGCGAACACCGACGTCGACATCGACCTCATCCGCCCGGACGGCTCGACGTTCGCCGGCACGTTCCTCGCGTGCAACCCGGCCGGTCAGCCGAACGGCTACAGCAGCTACTGCACGAGCGCGCCGAACGAGCGCCTCACCGTGGTGAACCCCGAGGCGGGCACCTGGACCGTCAACGTGCACGCGGGTGCCGCGACCGTGAGCGAGTCCGTCCACGGCCTGTGGTCGGTGGGCTACCCGCGCGGCACCGCGCTGCCGGCGACGGCCGCCACCGCCTCCGTCACCCTCGACGCCGGCGCCGTGCCGGTGCAGCTGGCGGGTCAGGACGTCGCGCTCACCGCGACCGTCCGCGACGCCGCCGGCCTGCCTCTGCCCGACGTCCCGGTGGTCTGGGGAACCGCGGGAACGGGCACCGTCAGCCGGACCACCGCCGTGACCGACTCCTACGGTCGCGTGCACGGGACGGCTGCCAGCACGGCACCGGGCACGCAGACGATCACGGCCACGGCCGGTGGCGTGACCGCGACCGCGACGATCACCTGGGTCGGTGTGACCGTGCCGGCCCTGCCCTGCCTGCTGAGCTGCCCGGCCCCGGTGCAGGACAGCAACGGCAAGGCGAGCGTGGGTGGCTGGTGGACCGTGAGCGGGGCCAAGCACCACCTCGCGGCGACCGCCGAGCACTCCGCGGGCGCGACGACGACCTCGGGTGAGCTCAGCTACGCGGCCGGGAGCACCACGGTGCGCGGCACCGGCGTGGAGCACCTCGTGATCAGCGGCAACCGGGCGACGGTCACCGGCACCGCGACCGTCAACGACCAGACCGGCTACCGCTACAGCCTCACCATCACCGACAACGGCGAGCCCGGCAGCTCCGACACCGTCTCCCTGAGCGTGACCAAGCCCGGCACGAGCTGGAGCCTGTCCGACAGCGGGACGCTCGGCGGCGGCAACGCGCAGGTGCAGCCCGCGTAAAGCGACTGCATGGCTATGCAGGTATGTGTATAGTTCTTGCATGACCAGGACAGCGGCCGTCGCGGGTGCCAGCGGCTACGCCGGCGGCGAGCTGCTGCGCCTGCTGCTGCAGCACCCCGACCTCGAGCTCGGGCCGCTGTGCGCCGGCAGCAGCGCCGGCCAACCGGTCACCGCGCTGCACCCGCACCTGCCCCAGCTCGCCGGCCGGGTCTTCGACGACACCTCCGCCGACCTGCTGGGGGAGGCCGACGTCGTCTTCCTCGCGCTGCCGCACGGCGAGTCGGGCGCGCTCGCCCGGCAGCTGCCCGCCGGCACCACGGTCGTCGACCTCGGCGCCGACCACCGGCTCCTCGACGCCGAGGCCTGGAAGCGCTGGTACGGCGGGGAGCACGCCGGCACGTGGACGTACGGCCTCCCCGAGCTGGCCGGCGCCCGGGCGGCCATCAGCGCGGCGGAGCGGGTGGCCAGCCCCGGCTGCTACGCCACGGCGCTCGCGCTCGCTCTCGCCCCCCTGCTCGCCGCGGGAGCGGTCGAGCCCGACGACGTGGTGGCGGTCGCCGCCAGCGGCACCAGCGGCGCCGGCCGGGCGGCCAAGCCCCACCTGCTCGGCACCGAGGTGATGGGCGACCTCTCGCCGTACAAGGTGGGGGCGCACCAGCACGTGCCCGAGGTGAAGCAGGCCACCGGGGCCCGGACCCTGTCCTTCACCCCGGTCCTCGCGCCCATGCCGCGGGGGATCCTCGCCACCGTGACGGCCCGGCCCACGGGCGGGCGCGACCCGCGCGCGGTCCTCGCCGAGGCGTACGCGGACGAGCCCTTCGTGCACGTGCTCGCCGAGGGCGCCTGGCCGCACACCGCGGCCACCTACGGGTCCAACAGCTGCCACCTGCAGGCCACCGTCGACGCCGACAGCGGCCGGGTGATCGTCGTGAGCGCCCTCGACAACCTCGGCAAGGGCGCCGCGGGCCAGGCGCTGCAGAACGCCAACCTGCTGCTCGGCCTCCCGGAGACGACCGGCCTGCCGGTGAGCGGGGTGGCCCCGTGAGCGTCACCTCCCCGAAGGGCTTCCGGGCGGCCGGCGCGACGGCCGGGCTCAAGGACAGCGGCAAGCCCGACGTCGCCCTCGTCGTCAACGACGGCCCCTCCCGGGCGGCGGCCGCGGTGTTCACGAGCAACCGCTTCAAGGCCAACCCGGTGCTGTGGAGCGAGCAGGTGCTCGCCGACGGCCAGGTGAAGGCGGTCGTGCTCAACAGCGGCGGGGCGAACTGCGGCACCGGTCCCGAGGGCTTCCAGACCACGCACGCCACCGCCGAGCTCGTCGCCTCGCTCCTGGGTGACGGTGCGAAGGACGTGGCCGTCTGCAGCACCGGCCTCATCGGCCCGCTGTTCAACCGGGACACGCTCCTGAAGGGCGTCGAGGCCGCGCACGCCGCGCTCAACGACGCCGGCGGCGCCGACGCGGCGATCGCCATCATGACGACCGACAGCGTGAGCAAGCAGACGGTCGTGCACGGCGACGGCTTCGTCGTGGGCGGCATGGCGAAGGGCGCGGGCATGCTCGCGCCCGCGCTGGCGACGATGCTCGTCGTCATCACCACCGACGCCGACGTCACCAGCGCCGACTGCGACCGGGCGCTGCGGGCGGCCACCCGCACCACCTTCGACCGGCTCGACTCCGACGGCTGCCAGAGCACCAACGACACGGTGCTGCTCATGGCCAGCGGTGCTGCCGCCGTACCCACGCCGGAGGCGTTCGACGAGGCCGTGCGGCAGGCCTGCGAGGACCTCGCGCTGCAGCTGCTGCACGACGCCGAGGGCTCCGCCCACGACATCGCCATCGAGGTCGTCAACGCGGCCAGCGAGGACGACGCGGTCGAGGTCGGGCGCAGCGTCGCCCGCAGCAACCTGTTCAAGTGCGCGGTCTTCGGCGAGGACCCCAACTGGGGCCGGGTCGTGGCCAGCGTCGGCACCACCACCGCCGCGTTCGACCCCTACGCCCTCGACGTGGACTTCAACGGCGTCGCGGTGTGCCGGGCGGGCCAGGCGCACGCCGACCCGGCGGACGTCGTGTTCGCCGGTCGCGCCGTGCACGTCCGCATCGACCTGCACGCCGGCTCGGAGACGGCCACGATCCGCACGAACGACCTGACCACCGCCTACGTCCACGAGAACTCGGCCTACTCGACATGACCCGTTCCGCGTCCCTCGCCAAGGCGGGCACCCTCGTCGAGGCGCTGCCCTGGCTGAAGTCCTTCAGCGGCAAGACGGTCGTCGTCAAGTACGGCGGCAACGCCATGACGACCCCTGAGCTGCAGGCCGCGTTCGCCGAGGACGTGGTGTTCCTGCGCTACTGCGGGGTGCGGGTCGTCGTCGTGCACGGCGGGGGACCGCAGATCACCGCGCACCTCGACCGGCTCGGCGTCGAGACCGTCTTCCAGGGCGGGTACCGCGTGACGACCGCCGAGACGATGCAGGTCGTCAGGATGGTGCTCGTCGGCCAGGTGAACTCCGACGTCGTCGGCCTCATCAACGCGCACGGCCCGTTCGCGGTCGGCCTCTCCGGCGAGGACGCCCACCTCATGACCGCCGAGCGGCGGGACGCGCTCGTCGACGGCGAGCCCGTCGACGTCGGCTTCGTCGGCGACGTCGTGGACGTGCAGCCGGCGATCCTCGGCGCGCTCCTCGACGAGGGGAAGATCCCCGTCGTCGCCACCGTGGCCAAGGGCCACGACGGCCAGCTGTACAACCTCAACGCGGACACCGCCGCGAGCGCCCTCGCCGTCGCGCTCGGCGCGGAGAAGCTCGTCGTGCTCACCGACGTCGAGGGCCTGTACGCCGACTGGCCGGCCAGCGACGAGGTGCTCAGCAGCCTCACCGCCTCCGAGCTGGAGAAGCTGCTGCCGAGCCTGACGAGCGGCATGGTGCCGAAGATGGAGGCCTGCCTGCGGGCGGTGCAGGGCGGCGTCCCGCGCGCCCACGTCCTCGACGGCCGGGTCGCCCACTCGGTCCTGCTCGAGCTGTTCACCGACGAGGGCGTGGGGACCATGGTGCTGCCCGATGAGTGAGAACCAGAGCTGGCAGAAGCGGTGGGACGCCTCGCTGATGGCCAACTACGGGACCCCGGGGCTCGCGCTGGTCCGCGGTGAGGGCGCCACCGTCTGGGACGCCGACGGCCGCGAGTACGTCGACCTGTTCGCAGGCCTGGCCGTCAACGTGCTCGGGCACGCGCACCCCGCCGTGCAGGAGGCGGTCGCCCGCCAGGTCGGGACCCTCGGCCACGTCAGCAACCTGTTCATCTCGCCGGTCACGGTCGAGCTCGCCGAGCGGCTCACCGCCCTGACCGGGTTCGACCGCGTGCTGTTCACCAACTCCGGTGCCGAGGCGAACGAGGCGGGCCTGAAGATCGCCCGGCGGCACCGCGCCGGCGGCGGGTTCGTCGCCTGCGAGGGCGCCTTCCACGGCCGCACCATGGGCGCGCTCGCGGTGACGGGTCAGCCGGCCAAGCGGACGCCGTTCGAGCCCCTGCCCGGCCCGGTCACCTTCGTCCCGTACGGCGACAGCGCGGCCCTGCGCAGCGCGGTCACCGGGTCCACGGCGAGCGTCGTCCTCGAGCCGGTGCTCGGCGAGGCCGGCGTCGTCGTGCCCCCGCCCGGCTTCCTCGCCGCGGCGCGGGAGGCGGCCGACGCCGCCGGGGCGCTGCTGCACGTCGACGAGGTCCAGGGCTGCCTGGGCCGAGCCGGCGCGTGGCTCTCGCACACCGTCGTCGAGCCCGGGCTGCAGCCCGACGTCGTCACGCTGGCCAAGGGCCTCGGCGGCGGGCTCCCGATGGGCGCGGTGCTCGCCCGGGGCGCGGCGGCCACGGCCTTCGTCAAGGGCGACCACGGCACGACGTTCGGCGGCAACCCGGTCGTCGCCGCGGCCGCGCTCGCCGTCCTCGACGTCCTCGAGAAGGAGGACCTGCTCGCCCGGTCCACCCAGGTCGGCGCGGCCCTCCGGGAGGGCATCGAGGCGCTCGGTCACCCGCTCGTCGACCACGTCCGGGGGGTCGGATCCTGGCTCGGGATCGTCCTCACGAGCCCGGTCGCACCCGCCGTCGAGGCGGCGGCTCGCGAGGCCGGCTTCCTCGTCAACGCGGCCGTGCCCGACGCGGTGCGGCTCGCCCCGCCGCTGGTGCTGACCGACGCGCAGCTGAACGCCTTCCTCGCCGCGCTTCCCGGCGTGCTCGACGCGGTTAGTGTTCCGGCATGACGAACCCCTCTCGCGTCCTCGTCGTCGAGGACGACCCGAGCGTCCGTGGCCTGCTCCACACCCTGCTGACCGCAGAGGGCTATGACGTCTCCACCGCCTCCGACGGGCTCGCCGGCCTGGTCAAGGCGGCGCAGACGCTGCCCGACCTCATCCTGCTCGACCTGATGATGCCGGACCTCGGCGGCGTCCGCGTGCTCGAGGAGCTGCGCGACGACCCGGAGCTCGACGAGACGCCGGTCGTCGTCGTGACCGGCCAGGTCGACGCCGTACCAGGCATGCGGCGCGTCCTCGGCGACGACAACGTGTTCGTCAAGCCCTTCGCCGTGGCCGAGCTGCTCGCCCGCGTCGCCAGCATCACCGGGGGCCCGCAGGGCGGTGACGGCTGATGCTGCGGCACTTCCTCGCCGACGACGACCTGACGCCCGCCGAGCAGACCGAGGTCCTCGAGCTCGCCGCGCGCCTGAAGACCCA
>DATJGA010000044.1:0-10129 GCA_035495395.1 Mycobacteriales bacterium
CGGCACGAGCAGGATGCTGATGCCCTTGTGCTTCGGGGCGTCCGGGTCGGTGCGCGCGGCCAGCCAGATGAAGTCCGCGAGGTCGCCGCCGGAGGTGTAGACCTTGTTGCCGTTCACGACCCAGTGGTCGCCGTCCAGGACGGCCCGGGTGCGCAGCGAAGCGAGGTCGGTGCCGCTGCCGGGCTCGGTGTAGCCGATCGCGAAGTCGAGGGTGCCGGCGAGGATCCCCGGCAGGTACCGCTGCTTCTGCTCCTCCGACCCCGCGGCCATGATGGTCGGCCCGACGGTGTTGAGGGCGATCATCGGCACCGGCGCCCCGGCGCGCGAGGCCTCGTCGAAGAAGACGAACTGGTCGAGCACCGAGCGGCCCTGGCCGCCGTACTGCGTGGGCCAGCCGATGCCCAGCCAGCCGTCGGCGCCGAGCTTCTGCCGCACCTCGCGGTGCACCGGCCCGCCGTGTCCCTCCGCCCGCAGCTCGGCCTTCACCTCGGGGGTGAGGACCTCGGCGAAGTACGCCCGCAGCTCGTCGCGGAGCAGCACCTGCTCGTCGGTGTAGTCGACCCGCACGCCGGCTCCTGTCTAGAACGTGTTCTAGTTAGTCAACTAGGAGCGGGTGCGGCCGTCAAGGGACCGCGACGGGCGCCGAGGCGCGGGCGACGTCGTCGTCGAGGTGCCGCCGCCCGAGCAGCAGCAGGGCGGCGCCGACGAGCACGAGCGGTGCCGTCAGCCGGAAGGCGTGGCCGAGGTCGCCGACCACCTCGCCGCTGCGCAGCGTGATCTTGTGGGTGTCGGCGAGCGCGCCGATGAGCGGTGGTGCGATCGCGCCCAGGCCGTTGGCGAAGAGCTTGAGCAGCCCGAAGGCCGCGCCCCGCAGCGCCGCGGGCACGACCTCGGCAGTGGTGACGGTGACGGGCGGCAGCGCCGCCACCACGAGCGCGACGCCCAGGGTCTGAAGGGGGAGGCGCACGGCGTACACGGGGATGCCGTCGAGGAAGCTCCCCATCAGGCACAGCGTGCCGCCGGCCGTGACGAGCGCGGCCAGCAGCATCGGCCAGCCGGAGAACCGCTGCCGGAAGCGGTCGGTCGCCTGCCCGCCGAGGATGCCGCCCGCGATGGCGCCGAGCAGGATCAGCCCGCCGGCGATGCCACCGGCCTTCCCCTCGGACATCCCGCTCGCCCGCACGTGGTAGGTCACGCCCCAGAAGCCGAGGGACGTGAGGATGCCGTTGATGACCGCGGTCGCCAGCAGCAGCGCCCGCAGGCTGCGTACGGCGAGCAGCTGGCGCAGCGCGTGCCGCACGCCGACCGGGTCGACCGGGGCGTGCACCGGGTCCGGCTCGAGCGGGGTCGTGTCGTCGGCGCCGCCGCGCACCGGCTGCGGCAGCCGCCGCACCAGCAGGGCGACCGTGATCCCCGGGACGGCCACGGCGAGGACCGCGACCCGCCAGCCGAAGGCCGCGCCCAGAGCGGCGCCCAGCCCGAGCCCGAGCCCGGTGCCGACGGTGGGGACGACCCGCTGCCAGGCGTAGGCCCGGCCGCGCACCTCGGCCGGGTAGTAGTCGGCGACGAGCGACTGGACCGCCGGGTCGTTGACCGCGTCGCCGGCCCCGAGCGCGGCCCGCAGCGTGAGCAGCTGCCAGAAGCTCTGCACGGCCGCGGCGAGCGCGGTCGCCCCTGCCCACACGCCGAGCATCAGCGACACCAGCACCCGGCGGTCCTTGCGGTCCGACAGCAGCCCACCCGGTACGGCGAGCAGCAGCGACGCGACGATGAGCGAGGTGTAGAGGAGACCGGCCTGCGCGTCGCTGATGCCCAGGTCGCGCTGCACCTTCGGCAGGACGCCGGGCAGCACCCCCTTGTCGACGGAGTCGACGAGACCGACCAGGCACAGCGCGACGAGGGGCCGACCGCCGTACCGGCCCCAGCGGCTCATGACGCGGAGAGCTGGGGGAAGATCTCGGCGGCCTTGGCGGCGTCGAGCTGCACGAACACCGCGGTGGCGGTCGCCGTCGGCCGGCCCTCGTGGGTGATCGCGCCCTCGAGGTGCACCTTGCGGCCGTCCACCCGGGCCACCCGGGCGACCACCTCGAGGTCGGTCTCCAACCGGGTCGGCGCGACGAAGCGCACGTCCAGGCCGACCGTCATCCCGCCGACCCCCTGCGCGATGGCGGCCTCGCCGAGCAGGTGGTCGAGCACGAGGCAGAGCACCCCGCCGTGCGCGAGGCCGGGTGCGCCCTCGTACCGCCGGCCGAGCCGGAACGCCCCGCGCACCTCGTCCTCGGAGAACGTGAGGTCCACCGGTGGGGCGAGCGGGTTGGCGGTGCCGGTGACGATGCTGTGCGCGTGCCGGAAGGCCGACCGGTGCACCGGTCCGGAGACGGTGCGGCGGCCGTCCTCGAGCTCGGCGGTAGCGGTCTCGACCAGCGCGCGGGCCGCCGTCAGGGTGTCGTCGTCGGCGTGGCTCCCGACCGCGGTGTCGAGCAGCCGCCGTACGGCGTCGGCGAGGGCGTCGGCCGCGGTGCTCACGTGCCGGTGAACTGCGCCGGTCGCTTCTCCGCGAACGCGCGCGGTCCCTCCTTGGCGTCGTTCGTGGCGAAGACCGCCATCCCGATCTCGAGCTCGATCTTCAGCGCCTCCTCCTCCGGCACGCCCTCGGTCTCGCGGAGGGAGCGGAGCACGGCCTTGACGGCGAGCGGGCCGTTGGCGCCGATCTGGTCGGCGATCTCGAGGGCCTTCGTGAGCGCCTGCCCCTTCGGCACGACGTGCCCGATGAGGCCGTACTGCAGCGCCTCCTCGGCAGTGATCGTCTTGCCGGTGAGCAGCATCTCGGCGGCCAGTGTGTAAGGGATCTGCCGGCGCAGCCGGACCGTCGAGCCGCCCAGCGGGAAGAGCCCGCGGCGGACCTCGGCGACGCCGAACGTCGCGCCCTCGCCCGCCACCCGGATGTCGGTGGCCTGCAGGATCTCGGTGCCGCCCGCGATGGCCGGCCCCTCGACCGCGGCGATGAGCGGCTTGGTGAGCCGGTAGTGGCGCAGCAGCGCTCGCCAGGCCATGCCGGCGTCCTCGGTGAAGCGCTTGGCGTACTCGTCCCCGGGTGGCGGCGCGCTCATCATCGCCTTGAGGTCGGCGCCTGCGCAGAAGACCTCGTCGGAGCCGGTGAGGATGACGCACCGGATGCTGTCGTCGGCGTCGGCGGTCTCCCACGCCTCGACCATGCGGGCCAGCATGTTGGGGGAGAAGGCGTTCTTGGCCTCGGGGCGGTTCATGCGCAGCAGCAGGACGTGCTCGCGGCGCTCGACCACCAGGTGCTCCTCCGTCACGGGAAGACCTCCTCGCCGGTGTCGGCGTCGCGCGCGCTGATGGCCTCGACCGGGCACTGGTCGAAGGCCTCGCGCAGCAGCTCGCTGTCCTCGACCGGGTTGCTCTTCACGAAGGACTTCTTGTCCTCGAGGGCGCCGAACACGTCCGGCAGGGCGTTGCGGCAGTAGCCGCTGCTGATGCAACTCGGGGCGACGTCGACCTCGAGCGACCTGCCCATGCTGACCTCCTCGTTCCGGGTGCGCGGAAGGTAGCACCGCACTAGAACAGATTCTAGTTTTGCGCCCTTGCCGCAGACAGGAACGCGTTCTAGGTTCCGCCCATGCCGATCCCCGCCCAGCGCGATGCCGTCGAGTCCGCCCGCAAGCTCGCCGCGTGGCTGGCGCCGCGCGTGGACGCCGACGGCGAGGTGAGCCTGTCGGAGTTCCGCGGTCCCGGCGCGACCGGCTTCAGCAACGAGACGCTCATCGTCGACGGCACCTGGCAGACCGGTGGCGCCGACCGCTCCGGCACCTGGGTCGTCCGGGTCGCCCCGACGGGCTACACGCTCTTCCCCGACGCGGCGTTCGACACCCAGTACCGGGTGCTGACCGGGCTCGCGGAGCACAGCTCGGTGCCCGTCCCGAAGGTGCTCTGGTACGAGGAGGACCCGTCGGTCCTCGGCGCCCCCTTCTTCGTCATGGAGGAGGTCAAGGGGGTCGTGCCGCCGGACAACCCGCCGTACCACGTGGACGGGTGGCTGAAGACCGACGCGACCCCCGAGGTGCGCGAGCGCATCTGGTGGGGCTGCATCGACACCATCGCCGAGCTGCACAAGACCGACCCGTCGGTGCTCGGGCTGGAGAGCATGCTCGACGGGCTGCCGGCGCAGCTGGCCTACTACGAGGCGTTCCTCGAGAGCGTCGAGAAGGACGAGGCCGTCCCGACCGGCCGCAAGGCGCTGGCCTGGCTGAAGGAGAACCAGCCCGGGCCCGAGGAGAGCGTCCTGTGCTGGGGCGACGCGCGCATCGGCAACGTCATGTACGACGAGCAGGGCAACCGCCTCGCCGTCCTCGACTGGGAGATGGTGTCGCTCGGCGCGCCGGCCCAGGACTTCGCCTGGGCCTGGTTCCTCGACCGGCACCACAGCGAGGCGATGGAGGTGCCGCGGCTGGAGGGCTTCCCGTCCAAGGAGGCGACCGTCGCGCGGTACGAGGCGGCGGCGGGCAAGAAGCTCGAGAACGTCGACTACTACGAGGTCTTCGCCGGCTTCCGGTTCTGCGTGATCATGGCCAGGCTCGCGGTGATCTTCAAGGACTGGGGCCTGCTCCCCGCCGACCACGACATGGGCCAGAACAACCACGCCGCCAAGCTCACCGAGATCGTCCTCGCCGAGCGCGGCGCCTGACCCCCCGCTTGTCTATGCGACCCGCCGCCCCGACCGTGGCCGGCGAAGGTGTCGTACGGCGGGTTCCGTAGACAAGCGGGACCAGGGACCCCCCGGACGCGACGAAGGGGCCCCGCCTGATCGGCAGAGGGCCCCTTCGCGGTCAGGGGGAGCGGGTCAGATGCGCTCGATGATCGTCGCCGGGGCCAGCGCGCCGCCGGCGCACATGGTGACCAGCGCGAACTGCTTGTCGGTGCGCTCGAGCTCGTGCAGCGCCGTGACGATGAGCCGGCTGCCGGTCGAGCCGACCGGGTGACCGAGGGCGCACGCGCCGCCGTTGACGTTGATCTTGTCCTCGGGGATGTCGTGCACCTGCTGCCAGGACAGGACGACCGACGCGAAGGCCTCGTTGCACTCGAACAGGTCGATGTCGCCGATGGACATGCCTGCCTTCTTGAGCACGGCCTCGGTGGCGTTCACGGGCCCGTCGAGGTGGTAGTAGGGGTCCGAGCCGACGTTGACGCGGGCCACGATCCGGGCGCGCGGGGTGATGCCCTCGGCCTGCGCGCGCTCACGGCTCATCCAGAGCACCGCGGCCGCGCCGTCGGAGATCTGCGAGGAGTTGCCGGCGGTGTGCATGCCGTCCGGCAGCACCGGCTTGAGCTTGGCCAGGCCCTCCATGGTGGTCTCGCGCAGGCCGCCGTCGCGGGTCACGTCCTGCACCTCGCCGGTCGGCTTGCCCTCGGCGTCGAGCACGGGCGCCTTGACGGTGAAGACCTCGCGGTCGAAGCGGCCCTCGGCCCACGCGCGGGCGGCGTTCTGCTGCGACCGGAAGCCGAGCGCGTCGACGTCCTCGCGGGTGATGCCGCGCAGCTTCGCGATCCGCTCGGCGGCCTCGAACTGGTTCGGCATGTCGATGGTCCAGTCGTCCGCCTTGGACGAGCCCGGGCCGTTCATCACGTTGGCCCCGAGCGGCACCCGGCTCATCGCCTCGACGCCGCAGGCGACGCCGATGTCGATGGCGCCGGAGAGGATGAGCCCCTCGATCATGTGGTTGGCCTGCATCGCCGAGCCGCACTGGCAGTCGACGGTCGTCGTGCCGGTCGACCAGGGGAGGCCCTCGTTGAGCCAGGCGTTGCGGGTGACGCTGGAGCCCTGCTCGCCGGCCTGCGTCACGCAGCCGCCGATCGCCTGCTCGACCTGGGCGGGGTCCAGGCCCACTCGCTCGATGACGTTGCGCTGGGCGAGGCCGAGGATCTTCGTCGCGTGCAGGCCGGAGAGCTGGCCGTTGCGCCGCCCGATGGGGGTGCGCGTCGCAGCGACGATGACGGGCTCGCGGGCGGGGGCTGCCATGGTCGGCTCCTGGCTGTCGAAGGTGATCGATACTAGAACGTGTTCTCGCGCCTCGGCAACGGTCCGAGCGTGGCAAAACTAGAACAGGTTCTTGACGCTCCGAGCGGCACCCGGTTACGTTCAGGTATCCCCGTCGCAGACCAGGAGGCCTTCGGCACGTGACCGCTCAGACCGGGTCCGCCGGTGCTCTGGAGCAGGCGCGCGCCTACGTCGGCGCCCCCTGCGGTCCGCTGCGCGTGGGTCGCGACCCCGTGAACCTGCCGATGGTCCACCACTGGTGCCAGGCCCTCGACGACCGCAACCCGGCGTACCTGGACGAGGACTTCGCGGCGCAGAGCCGCGGCCACCTGATCGCGCCGCCGGGGATGCTGCAGACCTGGACGATGGACGCGCCGCGCGACCCCGAGGCGCTCAGCCCCAACGACCACGTGGTGCGGCTGCTCGACGAGGCCGGGTACACCAGCGTCGTCGCGGTCAACTACGAGCACGAGTACCTCCGCGAGCTGGAGCACGGCGAGCGGATCAGCGTGCGCTCGACGACCGAGGACCTGTCGGGGGAGAAGAAGACGGCGCTGGGCGTCGGCGTCTTCACCACGACCCGCAGCGAGTACGTCACCGACGACGGCGAGCTGGTCGGCATCGGCCGGATGCGGCTGCTGAAGTTCAAGCCGCCCGCCAAGGACGACGTCGGCACCCGCCCGGCCCCGCCGGTCGGCCGCGACAACGCCTACTTCTGGGAGGGCGTCGAGGCCGGCGAGCTGCGCATCCAGAGGTGCGACGCCTGCGGCGTCCTGCGCCACCCGCCCTCGCCGCTGTGCGACCGTTGCGGCAGCAGCGACATGGGCTACCAGGTCGCCTCCGGCCGCGGCGTCGTCTACAGCCACGTCACGCACCACTACCCGCCCCTGCCGGGCGTCGAGCGGCCGCACGTCGTGCTGCTCGTGGAGCTCGAGGAGGGCGTCCGCATCGTCAGCGAGCTGGCCGAGCCGGCCGAGGTGAGCATCGGGATGCCGGTGCAGGTCGCGTTCACGAAGGTCCCGGGCGGCGCGCTGCGACCGACCTTCCGCCCCGTCGCGCCGGTCCCGGCATGACGAGCGTGGGGGAGCAGCTCCCCGAGCTCGTCATCGAGGCCAGCGTCAGGAACATCGTCGCCACCGCGATCGCCAGCCGCGACTACCAGGACGTGCACCACGACGTCGCGCTCGCGCAGCAGCGCGGCAGCAAGACCATCTTCACGAACATCCTCACCAGCAACGGCTACGTCCTGAAGTACGTCACCGACTGGGCCGGCCCGCTGTCGGTCATCCGGACGAGCACGCTCCGGCTGGGCGTGCCCAACTACGCCGGCGACACGATGACGATGCGCGGCGAGGTGAAGGCGGTCGACGGCAAGCGGGTCACCGTCGACGTGCGCGGCACGAACTCGCTCGGCGACCACGTCATCGCCACCGTAGGAGTCGACCTCCCATGAGCCGCTCCTTCGCGCGCCAGACCGCCATCGTCGGCATCGGCGCCACCGAGTTCTCCAAGGCCAGCGGCCGCTCCGAGCTGCAGCTCGCGGGCGAGGCCGTCCTCGCCGCCGTCGCCGACGCCGGGCTCACGCCCGCCGACGTCGACGGGCTCACCACGTTCACGATGGAGACGAACTCCGAGATCGAGGTCGCCCGCACGGCCGGCCTCGGCGACCTCACCTTCTTCTCCAAGATCGGGTACGGCGGGGGCGCGGCCTGCGCGACGGTCCAGCAGGCCGCGATCGCCGTGGCGACGGGGGTGGCGGACACCGTCGTCTGCTACCGCGCGTTCAACGAGCGGTCGGGCCACCGCTTCGGCAGCGGCGCGCACCGCGGCGAGCCCACCGCCGAGGGCATCGCGATGAGCTGGGTCTCCTCGTTCGGGCTCATGACGCCGGCGTCGTGGGTGGCGATGTTCGCCCAGCGCTACATGCACGAGTACGGCGCGACGAGCGAGGACTTCGGCCGGGTGTCCGTGGCCGACCGCAAGCACGCCGCGACGAACCCGAAGGCGTGGTTCTACCAGCAGCCGATCACGCTCGAGGAGCACCAGGCCAGCCGCTGGATCGTCGAGCCGCTGCACCTGCTCGACTGCTGCCAGGAGACCGACGGCGGCCAGGCGCTGGTCGTCACCACCCTGGAGCGGGCGCGCGACCTGCCGCACGCCCCCGCGGTGGTCGCCGGCGCGGCACAGGGCTCGGCACGCGGGCAGCAGAGCATGGTCAGCTACTACCGCGACGACATCGCCGGCCTGCCGGAGATGGGGCTGGTCGCCGAGCAGCTCTGGGCGCAGTCCGGGATCGGTCCCGACGACGTCCAGACCGCGGTCATCTACGACCACTTCACGCCCTTCGTCCTGCAGCAGCTCGAGGAGTTCGGCTTCTGCAAGCGCGGCGAGGCCAAGGACTTCATCGCCGACGGCGCGATCGAGCTCGGCGGCCGGCTGCCGATCAACACCCACGGCGGTCAGCTGGGCGAGGCCTACCTGCACGGGATGAACGGCATCGCCGAGGGCGTGCGCCAGGTGCGCGGCAGCTCGGTCAACCAGGTCCCCGACGTCGAGAACGTCCTCGTCACCGCCGGCACGGGTGTCCCCACCAGCGGCCTGATCCTGTCTGGAGACCGATAACGATGCGCACCCAGCTGTCCGAGGAGTTCGGGCTCGACCTCGCGCTCTTCGCGTTCAACTACCAACCGGACGTCGTCATCGAGGTCTGCAAGGCCGGCGGCCTGGGGGTCCTCGGCGCGGTCCGCTTCACGCCGCAGGAGCTGAAGGAGGCCCTCGACTACATCGAGGCCAACATCGGCGGCCGCCCGTACGGCGTGGACGTCGTCATGCCCGCGAAGACCGAGGCCAAGGCCGGCATGGACGTCGCCTCGATGCACGAGATGCTCGAGAAGATGATCCCGCAGGGCCACAAGGACTTCGTCGAGAGCGTGCTCGAGAAGTACGGCGTGCCGCCGCTGCCGAAGGACGCCGAGGTCGGCCGCGACCTGCTGAGCTGGAACGACACCGAGGCCCGCCAGCAGGTCGAGGTCTCGCTGGAGCGGCCCGACGTCAAGCTCATCGTCAACGCCCTGGGCGCACCGCCGAAGGACGTGGTCGACCAGGCGCACCAGGCCGGCGTGAAGGTCGCGGCGCTGGTGGGCCGCAAGGACCACGCGCTCAAGCAGGTCGCGAACGACGTGGACATCATCGTGGCGCAGGGCACCGAGGCCGGGGGCCACAGCGGCGAGATCGCGACCATGGTCCTCGTGCCCGAGGTCGTCGAGGCCGTCAGCCCGCGCCCGGTGCTCGCCGCCGGCGGCATCGGCAGCGGCCGGCAGGCCGCCGCGGCCCTCGCGCTCGGCGCGCAGGGCGTGTGGACCGGGTCGATGTGGCTCAACACGGTCGAGTGCCACCAGTCGGACATCATGCTGAAGAAGTTCCGCGAGGCTCGCTCCCAGGACGCGGTGCGCTCCCGCGCGTACACGGGCAAGCCGGCGCGCCAGCTGCGCACCGAGTGGACCGACGCCTGGGACGACCCGGCGAACCCGGACCCGCTCGGGATGCCGCTGCAGTACATGCTCAACTCCGAGGCCCTGGAGCGCATCCGCCGGGCCGGCAAGGAGGAGCTCATGGGTACGCCCATCGGACAGCTGGTGGGATCCTTCCAGGAGGTGCGCACCGTGGCCGAGGTCGTCGCGCAGCTCAAGGACGAGTACACCCGCACCGTCGCCGCCCTGCCCCAGCTCTGATCACACCAGGAGAACCACCGATGACTGCTCCCACCGACGCGCAGGGCCGGGCGCGCTGCCCCGTCGACCACGTCGACCTCATCGACCCGGGCACCTTCGAGAACGGGGTTCCCCTCGACTTCTTCGCGAAGGCCCGGGCGGAGGCGCCGGTCTACTGGCAGGACCAGCCGGGCGGGCACGGCGGCGGCTTCTGGGTGGTCTCCCGTTACGCCGAGGTGCAGGAGGTCTCGCGCACGCCGGAGGTCTTCTCCTCGTACGAGCGGGGTGCGCTGCTGCACACCGGTGAGGCGCAGGACGAGGAGGAGGCGCTCGCCGCGACCCGGATGCTCATGCTCAACATGGA
>DATJGA010000045.1:0-5343 GCA_035495395.1 Mycobacteriales bacterium
GGTGCAGGGTCCGGCACCCGCTGCCGCCCTCGGCCAGCCCACCGCCGGCGGACCCGTCGTCGTGCCCGGGCAGGCCGCCACCGGCGGCGGGTCGGCCGCAGGCCCCGGTGCCGTGACGGGACCCGGCGCGGTGGGCGCAGGAGGGCAGCCCGGGAGCCCTGGTTCCACAGGGGTCGTGGTCGGCGAGGACCGCAGCCGGTGCGCGGGCGCCAAGCAGTTCACCGACTTCCCCGAGGCCCCACCCTGCGTGCCGCACACCGGCAACCCGGGCGCGACGTACCCCGGCGTCACCGCGAAGACGATCAAGCTCGTCTACTTCCGTGAGAAGGACAACCCCGTCGTGCGCGGCCTGCTCTCCTCGCAGAACCTCTACAGCGACCCGGAGGACCAGCGCCGGTTCATGGCGGCGATGGAGACGTTCATCAACAAGCGCTACGAGCTCTACGGCCGCAAGGTGCAGATCGCGTTCTGGCAGTCGCCGTGCGAGGCGGCCCCGCCGGTGGACTCGTGCTTCCGCGACGACGCGAAGGCCCTGGTGGCGCAGGAGAAGCCCTTCGCGGTGGTCTACGACAACAACACGAACACCCCGGCGTTCTTCGACGAGCTGAGCAAGCTGGGCGTCGTCAACTTCGGGGGCTGGCACTTCCAGGACTCCTTCAACACGGCGCACCGCCCGTACCACTACGACGTGCCCATGGGGGGCGACACCCAGGCCGTCATCACGGGCGAGTACTGGTGCAAGAAGCTGGCCGGCAAGAAGGCCCGGTACGCCGGGTCCGCCGACCTGCAGGCGAAGGTGCGCAAGGCGGCGGTCTTCTTCCCGCAGACGTCGGTCAACACCGAGCCGGCGCAGCACCTGGCCCGCATCATGCGCGGCTGCGGCACGGAGGTCACCGAGATCCCCTACTCGCCGGACACCGCCACCGCCTCCTCGCAGGCGACCTCCCAGGTGGCGCAGGCGAAGAACTCCGGCGCCACGACCGTCCTGTACTTCTCCGACCCCATCGCACCGGCCTTCGGCACGAAGGCGATGACGACCCAGAGCTGGTTCCCGGAGCACGTGCTGGTCGGCAGCGGGCTGCTCGACTACGACGTGCTGGCCCGGCTCTACGACCCGCAGCAGTGGGTGCACGCGTTCGGACCCAGCAACGTCGTGGTCTACCGGCCGCTGTCCCAGCAGGAGTCCGCCATCACCTGGCGCGCCGCCGGCAACACCGGCACGCCGTACACCAGCGCGCAGCTGCCCTGGGGCTACTGGGCCGCCGTGGCCGCGGGCATCCAGATGGCCGGCCCGAGCCTGACCCCGCTGACGTTCGAGGCGGCGCTGCTGTCCGGCCGCGTGGACACCCTGCCGTGGACCACCGCCCGTGACCCGCACACGTCCTGGACCCACTTCGGCAGCGGCGACTACACCGCGGGGTCGGACCAGAAGCAGTGCTACTGGGACCCCAACGCCACCAGCACGATCGACGGCAAGACCGGCGCCTACGTCGCGCTCGACGGCGGCCGTCGCTACCGGCCGGGGGAGTGGACGGCCGGCGAGCCCGTCCTGCCCGGCAGATGACCCGGGTACGGCGGGCCGGCCGGCGCGCCTGGCAGGGCCGCCGGAGCGGCGCGGCGCTGCGGTCGGTGCTCGCTGCCGTCCTCGTCGTCGTCGGGGTGGAGGCGCTGTTCGGGCGCGACTCCCACGGCGCTGTGCTCGGCGTCCCGTTCTGGGACGGCGTGCCCGTCGGGATCCTCGTCAACGGTGCCGTCATCGGCACCCTCTACGGCCTGGTCGCCCTCGGGCTGGTGCTGGTGCACCGCGCGACGCGCGTCATCAACTTCGCGCAGGCGGCGATGGGGTCGTTGCCCGCCCTGGCCGGGCTGCTGCTCGTCGCGGGGCGCGGCTGGCCCTACTGGGCGGGCGTGCTCGTCATGCTGGTCGGGGCGGTGGCGGTCGGCGCGTTCGTCGAGTGGTTCTTCCTGCGCCGGCTGGCCTCCCGGCCGCGCCTGGTCGTGACGGTGGCGACCGTCGGGGTCTCCTTCGCGCTCACCCTCGCCGAGGCCTACGAGCCGCAGCTGCTCACCGGTGCCGCGGTGGCTCCGGTGAGCTTCCCGACGCCGTTCTCGGGCTTCCGCTTCGACGCCGGCGGCCTGCTGCTCACCGGTGACTACCTGGCGGTGCTGGTCGTCGGCGGCGTGACGCTCGTGGCCCTCGCGGCGCTGCTGCGGTTCACCCGCATCGGGATCGCCATCCGGGCCTGCGCGGAGAACGCCGACCGGGCCGCGCTGCTCGGCGTGCCGGTCGCGAGGGTCACCACCCTCGTGTGGGTGCTCGCCGCCGTCCTCGCCGGGATCGGCGCCTTCCTGCGCGGTCCCGTCGTGGGCCTCCCCGTCGGGACCGGCGTGAGCCCGGTCGTGCTGCTCTACGCGCTGGCCGCCGCCGTCGTGGCGCGGATGGAGAGCCTGCCCGTGGCCATGGCGGCAGGTGTCGGTCTGGGCGTGCTCGACCAGTCCGCCGTCTACGGGACCGCGAAGCCCGACCTGTCCGTGGCGCTGGTGCTGCCCGTCGTGCTGGCCGCCCTGCTCCTGCGCAGGGGGACGCTGGCCCGGGCCTACGACACCGGGGTCTCGAGCTTCCGGGTGCTCCAGGAGCACCGCCCAGTCCCCCCGGAGCTGCGCCACCTCCCCGAGGTGCGTGCCGCCCGGGCCGCCGGCGCCTTGCTCGTCGCCGGGCTGGCGCTCGGGGCTCCCTACCTCGTGGGCACCTCGCACGCCGACACCGCCAGCTTCATCGTCGTGTGCGGCATGGTCGCCGTCTCGCTCGTCGTGCTGTCGGGCTGGGCCGGGCAGATCTCGCTGGGCCAGTTCGGCTTCGCCGGCATCGGGGCCGCGGTGGCCGGCGGCCTCGCGACCCGCGCCGACGCCGACTTCTTCGTCGCCGTGCTCGCCGCGGCGGCAGCCGGCGCCCTGGCGGCCGTCCTCATCGGGCTGCCGGCGCTGCGCGTGCAGGGGCTCTTCCTCGCCGTCGTGACGCTGGCCTTCGCGGCGACGGTGCGCAACCTGCTGCTCTCCCGCGACGTCTTCGGCGGGTGGCTCCCGGACCCCGACGCCCAGGTGCTGCGCCCCGTGCTGTGGGACCGCGTCGACGTGCGCGGCTCGGTCGCCTTCTACTACGTCTGCCTCACCGGTCTGGTGCTGTGCGCGCTGTCGGCGAAGGCGCTGCGCTCCTCGCGGTCGGGACGGGTCTTCCTCGCCGTCCGGGACAACGTCCGGGCCGCGCAGTCGTACGGCGTCTCGGCGACGACCACGCGGCTGGCCGCCTTCGGCTTCTCGGGGTTCTTCGCGGCGCTCGCCGGTGCGCTGTTCGTCTACCAGCAGGGCAACCTCGACCCGGCGTCGTTCAGCATCGAGCTGTCCATCGAGGCGTTCGTCTTCACCGTGCTCGGCGGCCTGGCCGGGGTGGGTACGGCGATCGCCGGTGCCGTCGTCTTCGAGTCCCTGAAGTACCTGCAGCCGCTGCAGCACCTGCTCGGCGACACCGAGCTCGTGCGGTTCCTCGACACCTTCGTCCTGCACGGGAGCCCGCTGTTCGTCCTCGTCTTCGCACCCGGTGGGCTGGGCGCGCTCTGGTACTCCCGGCGCGACGCGTGGCTGCGCTCGCGCGCCGCGGCCCGCGGGATCCTCGTGCCCTCGTTGCTGGCGGACCACGCCCCGGACCGCGGTCCCCAGGCGGGGCGTCCGCCGTACCCGGCCTCGGAGGACGCCGTCCTCGTCTGCCGCGGCGTCGACGCCGGGTACGACGGCGTCCAGGTGCTCTTCGGCGTCGACCTCGAGGTGCGCCGGGGCGAGGTCCTCGCCCTGCTCGGGACGAACGGCGCCGGCAAGTCGACGCTGCTCCGCGTCGTCTCGGGGCTGCTCGCCCCGAGCTCGGGCCAGGTGCTGTTCGAGGGGGAGGACCTGACCGGGGCGAGCCCTGGCGCGATGGCCCGGCGCGGTGTCGTGCAGGTGCCGGGCGGGCGTGGCGTGTTCCCGACGCTCACGGTCGCGGAGCACCTCGCGCTGGCGACCTGGCTGCGCCCCGACGACCCCGGCATCCCCGCGCGCCGGTCCGAGGTGCTCGGGTGGTTCCCCCGGCTGGCCGAGCGGCTCGGCACGCAGGCGGGCAACCTGTCCGGCGGCGAGCAGCAGCAGCTCGCGCTGGGGATGGCCTTCCTCACGCAGCCGGCGCTGCTGGTGGTGGACGAGCTGTCGCTCGGCCTCGCCCCGACGGTGGTCGAGCGGTTGCTGCAGGTGGTGCGGGAGATCAACGCCGCCGGGACCGCCGTGGTGCTCGTGGAGCAGTCGCTCAACGTCGCCCTCACGCTCGCCGACCGGGCCTGCTTCATGGAGAAGGGCGAGGTCCGCTTCGTGGGCCGTACGGCGGAGCTGCTCGAGCGGGACGACCTGGCGCGCTCGGTGTTCTTCGACGACAGCCGGGCCGCCGCGCGGGTGCAGGCGCGGGAGGCGCACCCGGTCGAGGCCGAGGTGGTGCTCGCCGCCGAGGAGCTGACCGTGGCCTTCGGCGGCATCCAGGCCGTCGACCGGGTGAGCCTGTCGGTGCGCGCGGGGGAGGTCGTCGGGGTCATCGGCCCCAACGGCGCGGGCAAGACGACGCTGTTCGACCTGCTCAGCGGGTACCTCGCCCCCACGTCCGGGACGGTGCGGCTGTTCGGGCAGGACGTCACCGGGCGCTCCCCGGACGCCCGGGCCCGGGCCGGGCTGGGACGCTCCTTCCAGGACGCGCGGATCTTCCCGTCGCTCACCGTCGCGGAGAACCTCGCGCTGTCCCTGGAGCGGCACCTGGCGGTGCGCGACCACGTCGCTGCCGGCCTCGGCCTGCCGGCGGTGCGCGAGCTCGAGGTGGACATCGCCTGGTCGGTCGCCGACCTCGTGGAGCTCATGCACCTCGGCGCCTACCGCGACAAGCCGGTCAGCGACCTGTCGACCGGCAGCCGCCGCGTGGTGGACCTGGCGATGGCGCTCGCGCACGACCCGCGGGTGCTGCTGCTCGACGAGCCCAGCTCCGGCGTCGCCCAGCGCGAGAGCGAGGCGCTCGTCCCGCTGCTCGGGCGGCTCCGGGCGGAGACCGGCTGCGCGCTCGTCGTCATCGAGCACGACATGCCGCTGGTGAGCGCCCTGGCGGACCGGCTCGTCGCGCTCGACCTGGGCCGGGTGCTCACCGAGGGCCCGCCCGCCGACGTGCTGGACGACCCTCGGGTGGTCGAGGCGTACCTCGGCGGCGACCCCGGCGCGATCGCCCGCTCCGGACCGGTGCTGGTGTGAGGCGCGTCGTCGCAGCCGGGCTGCTCGCGGCGGTGC
>DATJGA010000046.1:0-2137 GCA_035495395.1 Mycobacteriales bacterium
CGGTCGTGCAGGGCGCCACGTTCCTGCCGCTGGACAGCGCCGGACTGGCCGCCACCGCCCTCGGCCAGCTGCTGATCATCATGTACCTCCCCGGCGGGCTCGGCTCGCTCGTCACCCCGGCCCGCGACCGGATCGCCGGGGTGCTGGCCCGGCGCGCCGGCGTCGACGTCGCGGCCGCGTACGCCGCCGAGCGGGGCTTCAACGAGAGCGGCACCGGCAGCGGCACGGCACCCGTGCTCGGGATCCCGCGCCAGCGCCGGCACGCGGTCAGCGGCGTCCTGCTCCGCGCGGAGGGGTTGCGCAAGAGCTTCGGCGGTGTCCGAGCCGTCCGCGGCGTCAGCTTCGACGTCCGCCCGGGCGAGACGCTCGGCCTCATCGGGCCGAACGGCGCCGGCAAGACGACGACGTTCGAGCTGCTCGCAGGCTTCACCAAGGTCGACGAGGGCACCGTCACCTACGCCGGTCGCGACGTCACCGCCTTCGGGCCCGAGGCCCGCGGCCGCGCCGGTCTCATCCGGTCGTTCCAGGACGCCGCGCTGTTCCCGACGCTGACCGTGCTCGAGTGCGTGCAGCTGTCGCTGGAGCGGATGGAGCCGACCCGCCTCGTGCCCTCGCTGCTCGGGCTCCGCGGCGCGGAGAAGCGCAAGCTGCGCAAGGCCGAGGAGCTCGTCGCGTGGATGGGCCTCGAGCGCTACCGCGCCAGCCAGATCCAGGAGCTGTCCACCGGCACCCGGCGCATCGCCGAGATCGCCTGCCTCGTCGCGCTGCAGCCGCAGCTGCTCCTGCTCGACGAGCCCAGCTCGGGCGTCGCGCAGAAGGAGACCGAGGCGCTCGGCGCCTTGCTCGTCCGGCTGAAGGCCGAGCTCGGGCTGACCCTGGTCATCATCGAGCACGACATCCCGCTCATCATGTCGCTGGCCGACCGGATCATCTGCATGGCCGACGGCGAGGTCATCGCGGCCGGCACGCCCGACATCGTGCGCAACGACCCGGCGGTGGTGGAGGCCTACCTCGGCGGCAGCCTCACCGCCATCGAGCGCTCCGCGACCACCACCAAGGAGCCGGCGCCGGTGCCGTTGGCCCAGGCGGTGCCTGGGCTGGGGGCGGCCCGCGAGGCGGCGCTGCTCGACGCGTTCGGCTCCGTGCAGGGCGTCCGCGACGCGCGACCGGACCAGCTCACCGCCGTACGGGGCATCGGACCGAGCCTGGCCGCCCGGATCCACAGCACGCTGACGGAACGCCGGCTCGACGGGAGGACGACGTGACGCTCATCAGCCTCGGCGCAGGCGAGCTCCTGCAGAATGACGAGGTGGACACCCACTGGTACGACGGCCTCGCGCGCCGGGTGTCCCGGCCGGTGCAGGCGCTGCGCGGGGTCCCGCACCTCGGCACCTGGGTGGGGCTGCTCATCGCCGCCGCCGGGGCCGTGCTCCTCGTCATCGCGTGGGCGCGCACCGCGGCCCTCACCGACGTCGGCCTGCAGGTCCCGTACGTCGTGTCCGCGGGTCTCACCGGGCTGGGCCTGGTGGTCGTCGGCATGACCGTCGTGAGCATCAGCGCCAAGGTCGAGGACGCGCGCGAGCGCACCCGTCAGCTCGGTGAGCTGCGCGAGCTGCTGGCCGAGCTGCGCAGCGCGGTGGAGGACCAGCAGTGAGGCGCCCGGCCTGGCTCGCCGACCCGGTGGCTCCCAGCCTGCTGCTGTTCGCGGGCCTCGTGCTCGCCGGCTTCGTCTCCATCGGCATCGGCTGGCGGGTCGCGGCGCGCACGCTGTTCGTGCCGTTCCAGACCCCCGCGCTGGTGAGCGGCGGCATGGGCGGCCTCGCGCTCATCGTGCTCGGCGCCGCGCTGGCGAGCACCCAGGCCTCGCGCCGGCTCGCCGCCGCGGAGCGGGCCGAGACCGAGGCCGTGCTGGACGAGGCGGCGGCGCTCGTCGAGGCGCTGCGCGGGAGGCGGTCGTGAGGCGCGCCGCGCGCGGCGTGCTGGCGGTGCTCGCCGGAGGCAGCATCGCGCTCGGGTTCGCCCCCCTCGCGCACGCCGCCGACGAGACGACGATCCTGACGCCCGACGCCGAGGCCTGGTACCAGCCCAACCCGACGTGCGGCCAGCCCACCGGTTGCGTCTCGCCGAGCACCCTGCC
>DATJGA010000047.1:0-5030 GCA_035495395.1 Mycobacteriales bacterium
CCGGCGACCTACTACGCGTCGGGCAAGCACTTCGGCCTCGACTTCATGGGCGGCAGCGACCACTCCGACTTCCTCGGCGTCCCGCTGTCGACGAGCCAGTACTGCGCACCCAGCCCCGCCGGCGGCATGGACCCGACCGACCCGGGCGCGATCGTCGCGAACGAGCCGCACTGCATCGGCGGCGACGACAGCGACGAGACCAAGTCGCTGCGCAAGTGGGACGCGACGAAGGACTACGCCCGAGCCGCGACGACGACGGGCTACAGCGCCTTCCAGGGCTTCGAGTGGACCTCGGACGTCTACGGCCACATCAACGTCTACTTCTCGAAGAACTTCGCGAACGCCAAGGCGTCCGAGCCGACGCCCGAGGCGCTCTACGCGTGGCTGAAGCGCCGGCCGGAGCAGCAGGGCGGCTCCGACGGCGTCTTCGTCTTCAACCACCCCGGCGCCAAGGACCAGACGAAGCCGGTGCGGCAGAACTCCCAGGAGCTCATCGCCGACAGCACCTTCCTCAACTGGGAGGACTTCAAGTACGACCCGAGCATGGACACCCAGGCCGTCGGCATGGAGGTCTACAACGACACGCAGGAGTACGGCTCGACCCGCGACACCGACAAGTACCCCGAGGGCTACTACGCGCACGTCCTCGACAAGGGCTGGCACGTCGGGCCGGTCGGTGCCGAGGACCTGGGCCACCGCCAGTCCGACGACTGGGGCGGTCCGGGCTGGGCCAAGACCGTCATGCTCGCGACCGACGACACCCCGGCGGCGCTCAAGGCGGCCATGCTCGCCCGCCGCTTCTACGCCGTCCGGTACGGCGGGATCCGGCTGGGCCTCACGGTCGACGGCCAGCTCATGGGGTCGCGGCTGACCCGTCCCACCGGCGCCCCGCTCGCGGTCGCCGCGGAGGCGACGTGGGCCGGCCACACCGGCCTGACGCTGGAGCTGGTGACCGCCAAGGGGAAGGTCGTCGGCACCGGCACGGACGCGATGACCACGACGCTGCACCCGCAGTCCGGCGAGTCGTACGTGTTCCTGCGGGTCAAGGACGGCTCGACGATCGTCGGCTACTCCGCGCCGGTCTGGGTGCAGGCCGCGCAGGGCGGGCACAGCGGCGAGTGGCTGGCCGGCGACCTGCACGTGCACACCTGCTACAGCCACGACGTCTACTGCCCGCGCGGCGAGGACCACGCGAAGTACTTCCAGGACGACACCGGCACGCCGCTCGACAGCGTGCCCTTCAACGACCTGCCGGTCGGCGACGCCCTCGACAGCCTCGGCATGGGTGACAGCAACACCACGCTGACCGAGGCGTACACGACCGGCGGCACGGTGCAGGAGCGGTTCTGGGAGGCCTCGCTCAAGGGGCTCGACTACCTCGCCATCACCGACCACCACTCCGACGGCGCGCCCCAGGAGTCGGGCGCGAAGTCGGTGAACGACCCGGGGTTCGGCACCTCCGAGGTGGTCGGCGTCCCCGGGTACGAGAACTCCATCCACGGGCACGCGCAGATGCTGGGCGCGACGCACGTGTACTCCGCCGGCGGCGCGACGGTCGACGGCGTGAACGCGATGGCGTCCGCGCTGCGGGCCGACGGCGGTGTCCTCCAGGCGAACCACCCGGCCGACGGGATCGACCACGAGATGACCTCGTGCGCCGACACCGGCTCGATCATGTGGGGCTACGGCTACGACGTGCGGGTCGACACCGTCGAGGTCTGGAACACCAACCACCTGCTGCAGGCCCCGATGCCGGCCTCGGCGCAGAACGACGACGCGGTCTTCTACTGGGAGTGCATGCTCAACCGCGGCTGGCACGTCGCGGCCACCGGTGGCGGCGACTCGCACTGGCTGTCCGTCGCGGCCGCCCAGGGCGTCGGCAACCCCACCACCTGGGTCTTCGCCCCGGAGCGGTCGGCGCGCGGCGTGCTGCAGGCCCTGCGCGAGGGTCGCACCTCGATCTCGGTCCAGACGCCCCTGGCGGGCGCGACCCAGCTCGTCCTCGAGGCCGACGCCGACCGCGACGGCACGTACGAGTCGATGATCGGCGACACCGTGCCGCCGTCGACCCCGATGCGGGTGCGGGCCCTCGGCACGCCGGGCGCCGGCCTCGTCGGGGTGCGCGCCAACGGCCAGGACCTGCTCACGGACGTCCCACTCGTCCCCGGCGGCACCGTGGACTTCACCTCGCCCGCGAAGGCCGGCTGGGTGCGGGCCACGCTGTCCGCCCCGGACGGCACGCAGCAGCGCCGGCTCGCCTGCGACGACCAGCTCGGCGGCCAGACGACGCTGTGCCGGTACGAGGTCGGTCTCCTCGCGATGACGTCCGCGATCTACCTGGCCGTCCCCGCCGAGCCGTGCGACACCCGCGGGCAGTCCGACGTCTGCCACCCGCCGCACCCGGTGGTGCCGGTCGGGACGCAGGCCCTCTCCGAGCCGGCTCGCGCGACCGGCGGTCGGCTGGTGCTGTGACCCTGCTCGCCGCGGACGTCGCGGAGCAGGCAGACCTGCTGGCCGGTCTGCTCGACCGGACGCCGCTGGCCGACGCGGCACGGCTCGTCGCCTCCCGCCGGGTCGTCCACCTGGCCGGGATCGGGTCCTCGCGGCACGTCGCGGCGTACGGCGCGGCCTGCCTCGCCGCTCTGGGCGGGCGCACGGCGACGCTGCTCGCGGCGCCCGGTGGCGGCGTCCCGCAACCGCGCTTCAGCCCCGACGACCTGCTGGTCGTCGTCTCGCAGTCCGGTCGGACGCCGGCGCTCCTGGAGCTGGCCGGCGCGGCCCGCTCGGCGGGCGCCGCGGTGCTGGCGGTGACCAACGCCCCGGGGTCGGCCCTGGAGCAGCTCGCCGACACCGTGCTCCCCTGCGGCGCCGGTCCGGAGCAGGTGGTGCCCGCCACCAAGTCGGTGACCACCGCCATGCTGCTGCTGCGCGCCCTCGCGGCACCGGTCGACCCCGCCGCGGTACGGCGGTTGGCCGACGGCGTCGCGTCCGGCACCGTGCCGGTGGTGAGCGGTCGGGCTCCCGGGTTCGTCGTCGCGGGCGGGCTGGCCGGTCAGGCCGTGGCCGACGAGGTCGCGCTGAAGCTGGCCGAGGTGGCCGGCCTGCCCGCCGTACCTGAGTCGCTAGTGGACTTCCTGCACGGACCTGCCGCGGTGGTGGCGCCGGTCGTGGCGCTGGTGGTCGCGGACGACCCCAACCGCGACGCCCTGGCGACGGCGGACGTGCAGCACCTGAGCTGGCAGCCCACCGGCGACGCCGGGCTGGACCCGATCGCCATGGTGGTCGCCGGGCAGCGGCTCGCGCTCGCCTGGGCCGGTGCCCTCGGGGTGGACCCGGACGACCCCAAGGGGCTGGCGAAGGTCACCATGACCAGATGAGCCGCACGCTGCTTCCCGACCTCGCGACGCTGCGGTCGCTGGTGACGCAGGTGCTCGCCGACAAGACCGAGCAGGGCCACGTCGTGGACGGCTGCGCCGAGGCGCTCGCCGAGACCCCTGACTCCTACGACGCGCTGCTGGCCTTCGCCGAGCACCTCAACGCGCTGCCGATGCGGGCCGACTGGCCGTACGTCGAGCCGGACGAGCTGGGCGCGATCTGGGCCGAGGCCGACCCCGACCGGGTCACCGCGCCGCGGCGCTTCGTCGCCGCCGACGTGGCCCGGCGCGTCGAGACCGCCTGGTACGCAAGGGTCTGCGGCTGCATCCTCGGCAAGCCGTTCGAGTTCGACCCGACTCTGGACGAGCTGCGCGCGGTGCTCGAGCCGGCGGGAGAGTGGCCGCTCGCCGACTACGTCACGACGGCGACGAACGCCCGGCTGCGGCAGCCGCAGCCGCAGTGGCCGGAGCTGGTCCGCGAGCAGGTCTCGTACGTCTGCGAGGACGACGACCTCAGCTACACGGTGCTCGCCATGCTGCTGCTCGAGCGGCACGGGACGTCCTTCACGCACGAGGACATGCGGCGGCTGTGGCTGCTGCAGCTGCCCGTCCTCGCGACGTTCGGTCCCGAGCGGACCCAGCTGCTCGCGGCGGGTGTCGCCTCCCTCGGCGGCGGCGGCGAGTGGGCGAAGGTCCTCAACCCGGCCGACGAGCACTGCGGGGCGCTCATCCGCGCCGACGCGTACGGCTGGGCCTGCCCCGGCGACCCCGAGCTGGCTGCGTCACTCGCGCACCGCGACGCCTCGCTCACGCACCGCCGTACCGGCGTCTACGCGACGATGTGGGTGGCCGCGGCGCTGGCGTGCGCGCTCGTCAGCGAGCCCGCCGACCGGCTCGGGCCGTTCCGCACGGCGCTGGGGTTCGTGCCGCGGGAGAGCCGGTTCGCGGCGATCGTCCGGGAGTCGCTGGAGCTCGTCGAGGCCGCGCCCGACTGGGAGGGCGGCTACCGCGCCGTGCACGGCCGGTTCGGCGAGTACTCGCACTGCCGCGTGTACCAGGAGGTGGGCACGCTCATGAACACCGCGCGGTTCGCCCGGGACGTCGGGCACGGGCTGGGGCTGCAGGTGTGCCAGGGCAACGACACCGACTCCTTCGGCGCCACGGCCGGGTCCTACCTGGGGGCGCTGCTCGGCCCGGACGCGTTCGACCGCTCGCACTGGACCTGGCGGTTCGGCGACCGGATCCACCTGGCGCTCGCGACCTTCCACGAGCAGTCGCTGTCGGCGCTCGCGGCCCGGATGGCGGCCCTGCCCGGTCGGGTCTCGACGCGGTAGCCCTGGCGGGGCACTGTGAGGAGGTGATCGAGCCCAGCCCGGCAGCGGCGCCCGTGAGCCGGCCGGAGCCCAGCACGTCGAGGTTCCTCAACCGCGAGCTGTCGTGGCTGGACTTCAACGAGCGGGTGCTGCAGCTCGCCCAGGACCCCACGACGCCGCTGCTCGAGCGGGCCAAGTTCCTCGCCATCTTCGCGAACAACCTCGACGAGTTCTTCATGGTCCGGGTGGCCGGCCTCCTGCGCCGGCAGGAGACCGGGCTCGGCGTGCGCAGCCCGGACGGCCTGAGCAGCTCGCAGCAGCTCGCGCTGGTGCGGGAACGGGC
>DATJGA010000048.1:0-8583 GCA_035495395.1 Mycobacteriales bacterium
GTCGTCGGGCCCAGGCCGACGTGCCGGTAGAACACGTACGACAGGACGGTGTCGAGCGCGAAGCAGAAGCCGCCGACGACGAGGAACTTCGCGAGCTCCCCGACGAGCGGGCGCACACGCGCGACGAGGGGCTGGGACACCGCGTCAGCCTACCGGGACGGCCCGTGCGAGAGTGGCGGGCGTGACCTGGATCGACCTCGCCGGAGCCGTCAACGCGCGCGACCTGGGGGGCCTGCCGACCGTCGACGGGCGGGTCACCCGCAGCGGCGTGCTGCTCCGCGCGGACAACCTGCAGGACCTCACCCCCGAGGACGTGGAGGAGCTGCGGCGCCGCGGGCTGGGCACGGTCCTGGACCTGCGCACCGCCGCCGAGGTGGAGATCCTCGGACCCGGGCCGCTGCGCGCGACGCCGGTCAAGCACGTGCACCTCGACCTCATCCCGCACGGGTTCGAGGGGCGCTCGGTGCTCGACCGCACGATCCCCGACGAGGACGCGCCGGAGCACGCCGTCGACCACCTGTACCTCGACTACGTGCGCGACGCCCCCGACGAGGTCGCCACCGCCCTGCGCACCGTCGCCGACCCGCACAGCGGAGCGGTGCTGGTGCACTGCGCCGCCGGCAAGGACCGCACCGGCGTCCTCGTCGCGCTCGCGCTGTCGCTGGTGGGCGTGCGACGGGACGCGGTCGTCGCCGACTACACCCGCACCGACGAGCGCATCGAGGGCATCGTCGGCCGGCTGCTGGGCGAGCCGCTCTACGCCGAGCACGCCGGCGGTCGCGAGCTGGACTCGTTCCGGCCGCACGCCTGGAACATGGAGCGCTTCCTCGACCGCGTCGACAGCGAGTACGGCGGGGTGCACGGCCTCGCGATGAGCATCGGCGTCGACGAGGAGACCGTGGCCCGGCTCTCCCGCCGGCTGCTGGACGTCTAGCCTTGCCCTCGTGACGATCCGGGGCGCGATGGGCCTGCCCGTCGTGGGCATGGTCGGCGGCGGTCAGCTGTCGCGGATGACGCACCAGGCCGGCATCGCGCTGGGCCTGTCGCTGCGGGTGCTCGCCGACGCGACCCACGACAGCGCGGCCCAGGTCGCCAACGGCGTGAGCCTGGGCGCGCACACCTCCCTCGAGGACCTCATGGCGTTCGCCGAGGGCTGCGAGGTCGTCACCTTCGACCACGAGCACGTGCCCGGTGAGCTCATCAGGGCGCTGGAGGACAAGGGGCACACCGTGCACCCCGGGTCGGCCGCGCTGCTGCACGCCCAGGACAAGCTCGTCATGCGCACCCGGCTGACCGAGCTCGGCGCACCGGTCCCGCCCTTCGCCGCGGTCGCGACCGCCGACGAGCTGACCGCGTTCGCGGACGAGCACGGCTGGCCGGTCGTCCTCAAGGCCGCGACCGGCGGCTACGACGGCAAGGGCGTGTGGGTCGTGCAGTCGGCCGACGAGGCCGCTCCGGTGCTCGCGAGCGGGGTGCGGCTGCTCGCCGAGCAGCACGTGCCGCTCGTGCGCGAGCTGGCCGCGGTGGTGGCCCGCTCGCCGTACGGGCAGGCGGCGGCCTGGCCGGTCGTGGAGACCGTGCAGCAGGACGGCATCTGCGTGGAGGTCATCGCGCCGGCGCCGGGGCTGGCCGAGGACAGGGCGCTGCAGGCGCAGGAGCTCGCGCTGGACCTCGCCAACTCCCTCGGCGTCGTCGGCGTGCTCGCCGTCGAGCTCTTCGAGACGGCTGACGGGCTGCTCGTCAACGAGCTCGCGATGCGGCCGCACAACAGCGGCCACTGGACCATCGAGGGGTCCCGCACCTCGCAGTTCGAGCAGCACCTGCGGGCCGTCCTCGACTACCCGCTCGGCGTCACCGGCCTCACCGCACCCGTGGTCGTCATGGCGAACGTGCTCGGGGGCGAGGGCGAGCCCGACCTCGACAAGCGGCTGCACCTGCTCATGGGCCGCGACCCCGCGGTCAAGGTGCACCTGTACGGCAAGCAGGTGCGGCCGGGTCGCAAGATCGGCCACGTGACGGCGCTGGGCGACGACCTGGCGGAGACCCGCGAACGGGCGCGCACCGGCGCCCACTACCTGAGGACGGGCGAGTGGACCCTGTCGTAGGCATCATCATGGGCAGCGACTCCGACTGGTCCGTGATGGAGCAGGCGTCGCTGGCGCTCAAGGAGTTCGGCGTCCCGCACGAGGTGCACGTGCGCTCCGCGCACCGCACCCCCGTCGACATGCTCGACTACGCCTCGTCCGCCGCCGACCGCGGCCTGCGCGTCATCATCGCCGGGGCCGGCGGCGCCGCGCACCTGCCGGGCATGGTGGCGTCGATGACACCGCTGCCCGTCATCGGCGTACCCGTGCCGCTGCAGCACCTCGACGGCCTCGACTCGCTGCTGTCGATCGTGCAGATGCCCGCCGGGGTCCCGGTCGCCACCGTCTCGGTCGGCGGGGCCCGCAACGCCGGCCTGCTCGCCGTACGAGTGCTCGCCGCGTCCGACCACGACCTGCTGCTCGCCATGAAGGAGTTCCAGGCCGGTCTGGCGGAGCAGGCCCGGGCGAAGGACGCGGCGCTGCAGGACAAGCTCTAGCCGAGCGCGTCGAACCGCTCGCGCAGCCGGCGCAGGTCGCGCAGCCGGGCCTCGTAGGTCGCGCCGACGAGCACGAGCAGCAGGCCGAGCAGGCCGAGAAGCAGCCAGCGCGGCAGCGCGTTCGCGTACGGCGCCAGCAGCCACACCGCCTCGACGACCGCCACGACGGCACCGATCGCGAGGGGGGCCTGCTGCTTGGCCCACGCCCCGACGAGGACGACGGCGACCGCCGCGACCAGCACGAGCAGCCCGCGGGTCGGGGTGTCGTCCGCGAACGACCGCACCAGCGAGGGCAGCAGCCCGAGGGCCACCGCCGAGCCGTAGACCTCCCACGAGCTCGCCGTGGGGTGGCTGCGGCGGCGGAACCAGCCGGCCACGAGGGCGAGGACGGCGACGGGTGCGACGTACGGCTCCGGGGCGGTGACACCGGCGTCGGCGAGCCGCACCCACGACGACGCCGACAGCAGCAGGCCACCGACCAGCCCCACCGCGCGCCGGTCGCGGCGGGTGGAGACCGCCAGCGCCGCGAGGCCGGTGCCGGCCAGCACCCACGACAGCCAGCCCGGGTCACCGGTGGCGCACACGACCGCGGCGCCGGCGACCGCCGTACCGGCCCCTTCCGCGCCCCAGCGGTGCTCGAGCCGGAGCACCAGGGCGAGGGCGGTGCAGACCGCGACCGCGACGAGCAGCAGGCCGCCGACCTGGTCGGCCGCGAGCCCCTGGTGCGCGCCGTACGCCGCGAGCTCGCCGGCGCCGGTGACGAGGGCCGCACCGGTGAGCAGGCCCGGCAGCGCGAGGGCGAGCCCGGCGTACAGCGCGGCGACGACGGCCAGCACGACCAGGGTGGCGTCCTCGTCGGCGGTGGACCAGGCGGCGGCGAGCAGGCCGGCGGCGGCACCGCTCGACACCAGGGCGACGGCGACCGGGCGGGCCCGGGGGAGCAGCACCAGCCCGGCGGTCGCGAGGGCGCTGCCGACGAGCAGCAGCAGGAGCAGCGCGTCCCGGTACGACGTCGCGAGCCCCAGCGGGAGGGTCACCGCGGAGAGCACGAGCAGCACGGCTGCCGGGGGGAGCGACACGGTGACCCGGTCGAGCACGAGCCCCGCGGTCACCACCGCGAGCGCCGCCCCGGCGAGCACCACGAGGGTGACGACGGTGCCGTCCCAGGTCAGGTCGACGCCGAGGGCGCCCCGGGCCGTCGAGGCGGTCCGGGTCCACGGGTCGGTGAGCCAGGTGAAGGGCCCGGCCAGGGCGGTGAGCACCGCCTCGGCCTCGACGAGCACCGGCACGCAGACCAGGCCCAGCGCGCCCAGTGCCGCGCCGAGCCGGCGGTCGCGGGGCAGCAGCCCGACGACCTGCAGCCCGAGCACGGCCACCGCGACGAGCACCAGCGGCTCCTGCGTGCTGGTGAGGTCCGGCCGCGCCGCCGCCCAGCCGGCCACCCCCAGGAGCGGTACGACGGGAGCCGCCAGTGCGTCACGGACCGCGCTCGTCGTCGCCTGCCAGGAGCCCACCGCCAGCAGGCCGGCGAGCAGCGCGAAGCCGCCCCAGGCCGCCCGCTCGCCCTCGTCGACGGCGCCGGCACCGGCGCCCAGCGCCCCCAGCACCAGCAGGGACCCCAGGAGCGCGAGCAGCAGCCGGACGTCGCGCGGCAGCCGGGCCCGCGCGGCCACCGCGCCGTCGGCCCCCGCCTGGGCGGCGAAGGCCACCGAGACGGTGGCCGGCCCGGCCTCGAGCCGGCCGAGCAGGAAGAGCAGGGGCAGCTGGGCGAGCAGCGCGGCGGCCCACCGGGTGACGCGCACCGGGACGGTGGCGGAGTAGCCGCCGAGCCCGGCGGCGAGCACGGCGGTGGCGGCGCACCAGTAGCTGCGCGAGTCCACGCCGTCGGCGACGCCGGCGCGGCGCAGCGCGTAGCCGTCCAGCAGCGCGAGCACGACGGCCACCGCCGCGACCGACTCGGCGCTCGCCGACAGGCCCCGGCGGAGGAGGGCGACGGGGGCCCAGCCGGCCGCCGCGGTGAGCGTCAGCAGCACGGCGGCGCGGCCGACGACGCCGAGGTGCCGGTAGGTCACCGCGGTGAAGACGATGCCCGCGCCGGCGAGCAGGATCGCGCCGAGGGTGAGCAGCGTGTTCTGCACCTGCTGCGGGCTCGTCTCGTGCCGCGGCGCGGGCATGACGGTGGGCGCCGACCCGGCCCAGCTCGCCGGCGCCCCCGTGGGGGTGGGCTGCTCGTCACCGGTCTCGCCGTCCCGCAGCCGGCCGAGAAGCACCACCCGCTCGCGCTCCAGGGCAGCGCGCTGCGCCGCCACGGCCGCCAGCTGCTGGTCCAGCTGCCACAGCTGGTGGGCCAGCGGCCCGACGAGGGGCAGGCCGCAGGTGTCGCACGCGGGGCTCCCGGTGAGCGGGGCGCCGCACGAGGGGCAGCCGAGAGGTGGCGTCGTCACGCTCAGTCGCGACCCTGGATGTCACGCGTGTAGACCTTGTCGCCGACGTCGTCCAGCGCCTCGTCGCGCCGGTTGGCGAGGATCACGTCCGAGCGCTTCTTGAACTCCTCCAGGTCGTGCACGACCTCCGAGTTGAAGAACGCGTCGCCGTCGAAGGCCGGCTCGTAGACGATCACAGGGACGCCCTTCGCCTTGATGCGCTTCATGACGCCCTGGATCGAGGACGACCGGAAGTTGTCCGAGCCGGTCTTCATGATGAGCCGGTAGACGCCGACAGTGCCCGGGTTGCGCGCGAGGACGTCAGCGGCGATGAAGTCCTTGCGCGTGGTGTTGGCCTGCACGATCGCGCTGATCAGGTTCTGCGGCACGTCGGTGTAGTTGGCCTGGAGCTGCTTGGTGTCCTTGGGCAGGCAGTACCCGCCGTACCCGAAGGACGGGTTGTTGTAGTGGTTGCCGATCCGCGGGTCGAGCCCGACGCCCTCGATGATCTGCCCGGTGCTCAGGCCGTGCGTCGCGGCGTACGTGTCGAGCTCGTTGAAGTAGGCCACCCGCAGCGCCAGGAAGGTGTTGGCGAAGAGCTTGACCGCCTCGGCCTCGGTGGGCTCGGTGAGGAGCACCGGCGTGCTCTTGTCGAGCGCGCCCCTGAGCAGCAGCTCGGCGAACTGCTGCCCGCGCTCGCCCCGGTCGCCGACGATGATCCGGGACGGGTAGAGGTTGTCGTGCAGCGCCCGGCCCTCGCGGAGGAACTCCGGCGAGAACAGGATGCTCGCCCCCGGGTGCTCCGCGCGCATCCGCGCCGTGAACCCGACGGGGACCGTCGACTTCACGACCACGGTGGCCTCGGGGTTGGCCGCCACGGCGTCCGCGATGACGGACTCCACCGAGTCGGTGTTGAAGTAGTTCGTCGCCTCGTCGTAGTCGGTGGGGGTCGCGACGACCACGAACTCCGCGCCCGCGTAGGCCTCGGCCTTGTCGAGGGTCGCGGTGAGGTCGAGCGGCTTGGTGCGCAGGTAGTCCTGCAGCTCCTCGTCGGTGATCGGCGACTCGCGCCGGTTGATGAGGTCGACCTTCACGGGGTCGATGTCGAGGGCGACGACGGTGTTGTGCTGAGCGAGGATGACCGCGTTCGACAGGCCGACGTACCCGGTGCCGACGACGGTGATGCGGTGGCGCTCGGTCATGGCGCCAACCCTAGGCTGGAGACATGGGTTCCGACGCCTCCTACTCGCTGTTCGCGCTGACCGAGGAGCACCAGATGCTCCGCCAGGCGGTGCGCGAGCTCGCCGAGGACAAGATCGCGCCGCGGGCCGCCGAGATCGACGAGACCGGCGAGTACCCGTGGGACGTCCACGAGGCGCTCAAGCGCGCCGACCTGCTCGCGATCCACATCCCGGAGGAGTACGGCGGGGCCGGCGCGGACCGGATCGCGCACTCGATCGTCGTGGAGGAGGTCGCCCGCGTCTGCGCCTCGTCCTCCCTCATCGTCGCCGGCAACAAGCTCGGGACGATGGGCATCATCCTGGCCGGCTCCGAGGAGCTGAAGAAGCGCTACCTGCCCGCGGTGGCGGCGGGGGAGAGCACCTTCTCCTACGCGCTGTCCGAGCGGGAGGCGGGCTCCGACGCCGCGTCGATGCGCACCCGCGCGGTGCGCGACGGCGACTCCTGGGTGCTCAACGGCACCAAGTGCTGGATCACCGGCGCCCAGGTGAACACGCACTTCACGGTGATGGCCTCGACCGACCCGTCCAAGGGCGCGAAGGGGATCTCGGCCTTCGTCCTGCACAAGGACGACCCCGGGTTCAGCGTCGGGACGAAGGAGCGCAAGCTCGGCATCAAGGGCAGCCCCACCTCGGAGATCTACTTCGAGGACTGCCGCATCCCCGCCGACCGGATCATCGGCGAGGAGGGCCAGGGGTTCATCACCGCGCTGCGGACCCTCGACCACACCCGCTCGATGATCGGGGCGCAGGCGGTCGGCATCGCGCAGGGCGCCCTCGACGCCGCCATCGCGTACGTCAAGGAGCGCAAGCAGTTCGGCAAGGCGGTGGCCGAGTTCCAGGGCGTGCAGTTCATGCTCGCGGACATGGCGATGAAGGTCGCCGCCGCGCGCCAGCTCGTGTACGCCGCCAACGCCTCGGCCGAGCGCGGCGACCCCGACCTGACCTTCCTGTCCAGCGCGTCGAAGACGTTCGCCTCCGACACCGCGATGGAGGTCACGACCGACGCGGTGCAGCTGTTCGGCGGGTACGGCTACACCCGCGACTTCCCCGTCGAGCGGATGATGCGCGACGCGAAGATCACCCAGATCTACGAGGGCACCAACCAGATCCAGCGCATGGTGATGGCCCGCGAGCTGCTGAGGTAGCGGACGTCACACGGTGGCCCGTCCGCCACCGGGGACAATGGGGCCATGCGCAAGAAGGTCGTCATCGTCGGGTCCGGCTTCGGCGGGCTGTTCGCGGCCAAGGCGCTGCGGCGCGCCGACGTCGACGTCACCCTCGTCGCGCGCACCAGCCACCACCTGTTCCAGCCGCTGCTCTACCAGGTGGCGACCGGCATCCTGTCCGAGGGCGAGATCGCCCCGGCCACCCGCGAGATCCTCAAGCGGCAGAAGAACACCACGGTGCTGCTCGGCGAGGTGACCCGCGTCGACCTCGCGGCGAGGACCGTCACGAGCACCCTGCTCGACCGCGAGACCACCACGCCGTACGACGAGCTCGTCGTGGCGGCCGGCGCGGGCCAGTCGTACTTCGGCAACGACCAGTTCGCGCGCTACGCGCCGGGCATGAAGAGCATCGACGACGCCCTCGAGCTGCGCGGCCGGATCTTCGGCGCGTTCGAGCTCGCCGAGCTGTCGACCGACCCGGAGGAGGTCGACAAGCTGCTGACCTTCGTCGTCATCGGGGCCGGCGCGACCGGGGTGGAGATGGCGGGGCAGATCACCGAGCTGGCGCGGCGCGCGCTGGTCGGCGACTTCCGCAACATCGACCCGCGGACGGCGCGGGTGGTGCTGCTCGACGCCGCGCCCCAGGTGCTCGGCTCCTTCGGCGACCGGCTCTCGGACAGCGCGGCGAAGCGGCTGCGCGACATCGACGTCGAGGTGCAGCTCGGCGCCAAGGTCGTCGGGATGGACCGTGACGGCATCGACGTCGAGGACACCGACGGCACCCGGCGCCGCATCCCGTCGTTCTGCAAGATCTGGGCGGCGGGCGTCGCTGCCAGCCCGCTCGGCCGGCAGCTCGCCGAGCAGTCGGGGGCGGAGGTCGACCGCGCGGGGCGGGTGCTCGTCGAGCCGGACCTGACCCTGCCGGGCCACCCCGAGGTGCACGTCATCGGCGACATGGCCAGCCTCAACGGGTACCCGGGTGTCGCGCAGGTCGCGATCCAGGGTGCCCGGCACAGCGCGAAGGCGATCCGCAGCGGCGAGCGCAAGCCCTTCACCTACAAGGACAAGGGCTCGATGGCGACGGTCAGCCGGTTCCACGCCGTGGCCAGCGTGAAGGGCCTGCGGTTCAGCGGGTTCGTCGCCTGGCTGCTCTGGCTGGCCATCCACCTCGT
>DATJGA010000049.1:0-6310 GCA_035495395.1 Mycobacteriales bacterium
CTCCGGGCACCGCCGCCTCGTCGGCCACCTTGGCGTTGTTGAGGTACGCGCCCCCCTCGCGGACCGCCCGGCGCACCTCGGACTTGGACAGCGCCAGGCCCTGGGCGAGCAGGTCGACGACCAGCGGCCCGTCGCCCTCGACGCGCACGGAGGGGGCCTCCGCCAGCGCGGCCGCGAGCGTGGCCTCGTCCAGCTCGCGCAGGTCGCCACCGCCGAACAGCGCGGCCGAGGCGGCGCGCACCCGGCGTACCTCGTCGGGGCCGTGGACGAGCGCGACCACCTCGTCGGCGAGCCGCCGCTGCGCCGCGCGGGCGGCGGGCTGGTCGCGGGTCAGCGCGTCGAGCGCCTCGACCTCCTCGCGGCCGACGAAGGTGAGCAGCCGCAGGTAGGTCCCCGCGTCGCGGTCGTCGACGTTCAGCAGGAACTGCCACAGCGCGTACGGCGAGGTCATCGCCGGGTCGATCCAGACGTTGCCCCCGCCGGTGCTCTTGCCGAGCTTCTGCCCGGCGGAGTCGGTGACCAGGGGGAACGTGAGGGCGTGGCCGTGCGCCTGGTCGACGCGCCGCATGTAGTCGAGACCGGCCGTGATGTTGCCCCACTGGTCGTTGCCGCCGACCTGCAGCGTGCAGCCGTAGCGGCGGTGCAGCTCGAGGAAGTCCAGCGACTGCAGGAGCTGGTAGGTGAACTCCGTGAACGACAGCCCGCCCGACTCGAGCCGGCCCGCCACCGACTCGCGCGCGAGCATCTGGTTGACCGGGAAGTGCTTGCCGACGTCGCGGAGGAAGTCGAGGACCGACAGCGGGGCCGTCCACTCGATGTTGTCGGCCATGACCGCGTCGGTGGGGCCGTCACCGAAGTCGAGGAAGCGGCTCATCTGCGCGCGGAGCAGCTTCACGCGGGCCTCGATGACGTCCGCCGACATGAGCGTGCGCTCGGACGAGCGGCCGCTCGGGTCGCCGATGAAGCCGGTGGCGCCCCCCGCGAGCGCGATGGGCCGGTGCCCGGCGAGCTGGAAGCGGCGCAGTGCGAGGAGCGGCACGAGGCTGCCCACGTGCAGCGAGTCCGCGGTCGGGTCGAACCCGGCGTACAGGGTGACGGGGCCGGCGGCGAGGTCCGCGGCGAGCGCCGCGCGGTCGGTCGTCTGGGCGAGCAGGCCGCGCCACTCCAGGTCCTCGAGCACGTCGGGGACGGGAGCCACGGTGGGCAGCTGGGTCGGGTCAGGCGAGGTCACGCGCAGCATCCTCCCGTACGGCGGCCAGCGACTTCTCGCTCAGCCGTCCGTGTCGAGGGCCACCGCGTCGAGCAGGGTGCCGGAGCGGTCGTCGTACCGGCCGCGCGCGACGTCGACGACGACCCGCGCGGACGCCGCCGCGTCGTCCCAGTCGGTCACGTCGTCCCACACCGGCATCGACTCGGTCATCGCAGTGCGGACCAGGCCGGGCAGCAGGTCGACGACGACGACCCCGGTGCCGGCGAGCGGCTGGGCCAGCGACTCGGTGAGCACCGACAGCGCCCGCTTGGACAGCAGGTAGCCGGTGTAGGTCCCGGTGCGGGTGGCCGCCCGGCCCCGGCTGGTCACGTTGACGACGTGGCCGTGCCCGCGCTGCACCATGGGCGGGAGCAGCGCGCGGGTGAGCAGGAGCGGGCCGCGCAGGTTGTTCTCCAGGACCCGCCACACCTCCTCCGGGTCGGCCTCCCAGAAGGGCACCTGCTCGCGCTCGATGACCCCGGCGTTGTTGACGAGCAGGTCGACCGTCCCGAGCTGCTGCTCGACGTGCATGACGACGCGCTCCACGGCGGCGGGGTCGCTCACGTCGACGGCGGCGGGCAGCACCGGGACGCCGTGCCGCGCGGTGAGCTCCTCGGCGAGCGCGCGGACCTCGGGGCCGGTGCGGGCGAGCAGCGCGAGCGACATGCCCTCCGCCGCGAGCGCCGTCGCGATCGCGCGGCCGATGCCCCGGCCGGCGCCGGAGACGACGCCCACGCGCCCCGTCAGCTGCATGCGGTCACCGTAGGGGTCGGCCGGGCCGGTACGGCGAGACCGTCGGCTCGTCCGCGAGCCAGAAGCGCCACGGGGTCTCGTGGCCGGCGCTCAGCCCGACGCGCGGGCCGCTCAGCACGTCGCCCGCACCCTCGCCGGGCAGCAGCCGGACCGGCGAGGCCGGGTCCAGGAGGTCGACCCCGAGCACGTCGCGGTCGAGGCCCAGCGCACGCGCCAGCCGGGCCGGGCCCCGGCACAGGTCGCGGTCCCGCGCGCCGGGCCGCCGCTCGCGCGCCAGGTCCAGGCCCGCGACCACCTCGCCGGCCCGGAGCAGCACCGCCGACGCCTCCCCCTCCGGCCCGGTGACGACGTTCGCGCACCAGTGCATGCCGTAGGTGAAGTAGACGTACAGCCGGCCCGCGGGGCCGAACATGATCGAGCTCCGCGGTGTCGGGCCGCGGTGGGCGTGCGACCCCGGGTCGGCCCCGTGCCCGCCGTACGCCTCGACCTCGGTGAGCCGGACGGTCACGCCGTGCGCGCTGAGCAGGCAGCCCAGCAGGTCGGGGGCGACCGCCTCGACGGGGCGCTGCAGGTCGGGCAGCCGCCTCACGAGGGAGCGGCGGCCGACCAGCTCCGGTGCGCGTCGACCTCGATGCGCAGCACCTCGAGCTGCTCCGCCACGCGCACCGGGGCGGTGCCGCCGTGCCCCGTGCGGGCGGCCAGCGCGCCCCGGACGTCCAGGACGGTCCGGATCTCCGGCGTGAGGTGCAGGGACAGCCCGGCGAGGGTCGCGTCGTCCACCTCGTGCAGGTCGCAGCCGTGCGCGGTGCAGTGCTGCACCAGCCGGCCGACCGCCTCGTGCGCCTCGCGGAACGGCACGCCGTTGCGCACCAGGAGCTCGGCGACGTCGGTGGCCAGGGCGAAGCCCAGCGGGGCGGCGGCCTCGAGGACGTCGGCGTGCACCGTCATGGTGGCGACCATCCCGGCGAAGGCCGGCAGCACCAGCGCGAGGGTCTCGACCGCGTCGAAGCAGGGCTCCTGGCTCTCCTGCATGTCGCGGTTGTAGGTGAGCGGCAGGCCCTTGAGCATCGCGAGCTGACCGGTCACGTGGCCGATGAGCCGGCCGGCCTTGCCCCGGGTCAGCTCGGCGATGTCGGGGTTCTTCTTCTGCGGCATGATCGAGCTGCCGGTGGAGAACGCGTCGTCGAGGGTGACCCAGCCGAACTCGGTGGTGTTCCACAGGACGACCTCCTCCCCCAGCCGCGAGAGGTGGACGCCGAGCAGCGCGGCGCAGAAGAGGAACTCGGCGACGAAGTCGCGGTCGGCGACGGCGTCCATGGAGTTGGGCGCGGCCGAGCCGAAGCCGAGCTCCGCCGCCGTCGAGATCGGGTCGACCGGCAGCGAGGACCCGGCCAGGGCGCCCGAGCCGAGCGGGCTGACCGACGCCCGGAGGTCCCAGTCCCGCAGCCGGTGCACGTCGCGTGCGAACGCCTGCACGTGCGCGAGGAGCTGGTGCGCGAACACGACCGGCTGGGCGTGCTGCAGGTGCGTCATCCCGGGTGCCGGCGTGTCGACGTGCCGGGCGGCCTGGTCGACCAGGGCGCCCTCCAGCTCGGCGAGCTGCCCGACGAGCGCCCGCACGTGGTCGCGCAGGTAGAGCCGCAGGTCGGTCGCCACCTGGTCGTTGCGCGACCGGCCGGCCCGCAGCTTGCCGCCCAGCGGACCGAGCTTCTCAAGCAGCCCCCGCTCCAGGGCGGTGTGCACGTCCTCGTCCTCGACCGTCGGCAGGAACTCCCCCGCCTCGACCTCCGCCCGGAGCGCGTCGAGCGCGCCGAGCATCTGCGCGAGCTCGTCGTCGTCGAGCAGGCCGGCGCGGTGCAGCACGCGCGCGTGCGCCTTGCTGCCGAGCAGGTCGTACGGGGCGAGCCGCCAGTCGAACTGCACGCTGACCGACAGCCGCGCCAGGGCCTCGGCGGGGCCGCCCTCGAAGCGGCCGCCCCAGAGCCCGACAGGACGTGCCTGGGTCACGGGTGCTGCTTCAGGTCGCGCTTCGCGGCGATCTTCGACGGCAGGCCCCAGAGCTCGACGAACCCCTTGGCCAGCGTCTGGTCGAAGGTGTCGCCGGCGTCGTACGTGGCGAGGTCGAAGTCGTACAGGGACGACTCGCTGCGGCGGCCGGTGGGGACGCAGGCGCCCGCGTGCAGGCGCAGCCGGATCTCGCCGCTGACGCCCTGCTGGCTGCTGCGCACGAACTCGTCGAGGGCGCGCTTGAGCGGGGAGAACCAGAGGCCGTCGTACGCGAGCTCGGTCCAGCGCTGCTCGACGCCCCGCTTGAAGCGGCGCAGGTCGCGCTCGACCGTGAGGTCCTCGAGCTCGTTGTGCGCGGTGATGAGCGCCAGCGCGCCGGGGGCCTCGTAGACCTCGCGGCTCTTGATGCCGACGAGGCGGTCCTCGACCATGTCCAGCCGCCCGTAGCCCTGCGCACCGGCCCGGCGGTTGAGCTCCTCGATCGCCTGCAGCACCGAGACCGGCTTGCCGTCGAGGTGCGTGGGCACGCCGTCGGCGAAGGTGACGACGACCTCGTCCGGCTCGGCCAGGCCGGGCGCCTGCGTGTAGCTGTAGACGTCCTCGATGGGGGCGTTCCACGGGTCCTCGAGGAAGCCGGTCTCGACCGCGCGGCCCCAGACGTTCTGGTCGACGGAGTACGGCGACTTCTTGGTCACGTCGATCGGCAGCCCGCGCTCCTCGGCGAAGGCGATGGCCTTGTCGCGGGTCATGCCGGAGTCGCGCACCGGGGCGATGCAGCGGAGCTCGGGCGCCAGCGCGCCGATGCCCACCTCGAACCGGACCTGGTCGTTGCCCTTGCCGGTGCAGCCGTGGGCGACCGTGTCGGCGCCGTGCGCCCGGGCAGCGGCGACGAGGTGCTTGACGATGAGGGGGCGGGAGAGCGCGGACACCAGCGGGTACCGGCCCATGTAGAGGGCGTTGGCCTGCAGCGCCGGGAGGCAGTACTCGTCGGCGTACTCCTCGCGGACGTCGGCGACGACGGACTCGACGGCGCCGCAGTCGAGGGCGCGCTGGCGGATGACCTCGAGGTCCTCGCCGCCCTGGCCGACGTCGGCCGCCACGGCGACGACCTCCTTGCCGGTCTCGGCGGCGATCCAGCCGATGGCGACGGAGGTGTCGAGTCCTCCGGAGTACGCGAGGACGACGCGGTCTGACACGGTGCTTCTCTTCTCGGGAGTGGTGGGGAAAGGGGTTACTGACGGCCCTCGGCCAGGCGCAGCAGGCGCTCGGCGAGGGCACCCGCGACCGGCGTCGCCGGGGTGCGGGTGACGAGCAGGACGGTGTCGTCGCCGGCCACCGTCCCCGCCACCTCGGCGAGGCCGGCGCGGTCCAGCGCGCTGCCGAGCAGGTGCGCCCCGCCCGGTGGCGTGCGGACGACCACGACCGGACCGGAGGCCTCGGCGCTGACGCAGAGCTCCTCGAGCAGCCGGCCCAGCCGCGCGTCGACGGCCTCGGTCGTGCCCGGCCGCGGCTGGCCCTCGGGCGGTACGGCGTACACGGTGCCCTGCGGGGTGCGGGTCTTGTACGCCCCGAGCTCCTCGAGGTCCCGGCTGAGCGTGGCCTGGGTGACCTGGACGCCCTTGTCGAACAGGAGCCGGCCGAGCTCGGTCTGGCTGGCCACCGCCCGGCTGCCCAGGAGCTCGACGATCGCGGCCTGGCGGGCCGCCTTCGTCAGCGGCGCCTGGACGGCCTGCAGCCGGCGGGTGGTCATGGTCAGGCCTGCTCGAGCAGCCAGGTGAGCAGCGCCTTCTGCGCGTGCAGCCGGTTCTCCGCCTCGTCCCACACGGCCGACTGCGGCCCGTCGATGACCGAGGCGGCGATCTCCTCGCCGCGGTGCGCCGGCAGGCAGTGCAGCACGACGGCGTCGCTCGCGGCGGCCGCGAGGGCCTGCTCGTCGAGGGAGTAGCCGGCCAGGTCCGCGAGCCGCTGCTCCGCGCCGCTCATGCCCATGGAGACCCAGACGTCGGTGCACAGGACGTCGGCACCGGCCGCCGCCGCTGCGGCGTCGTCGGTGACGACGATGCGGGTGCCGTGCTTCTCGGCGCGCGCGACCACGGCCGGGTCGGGCTGGTAGCCGACGGGTGCGCCGATGCGCACCTCCATGCCGGCCATCGCTCCGCCGACGAGGTAGCTGTTGGCCATGTTGTTGGCCCCGTCGCCGAGGTAGGTGAGCACCAGGCCCTCGGTGCGGCCCTTGCGCTCGCGCACCGTCTGCAGGTCGGCGAGGACCTGGCAGGGGTGGAAGCCGTCGGTGAGGGCGTT
>DATJGA010000050.1:0-8480 GCA_035495395.1 Mycobacteriales bacterium
CGGGATGATGTGGAACCAGCGCGAGCGGATCCCGTCGCTGTAGGTGGGCCAGGTGCGGGCGTAGTAGAAGCCGGACCCGGTGGTGTCGACGCTGTGGGTGGTGCCGCTGCCGTCGACGAACAGGATCGTGGCGCCCTCGACGCGGCCGCCCCACTCGCCGTTGCCGTCGCGCTGGGTGATCGTCACCCGCGTCAGCCGCCACAGCGGGTGCCCGCTCGCGTCCTTGGCGCACGCGCCGCTGCTGGTCTTCGGCCCGTACCGGCACTCCAGCGACGAGGCCGGGAGGGTGGCCTTCCACGAGTGCGACGAGCTCCCCGTGATGCCGTCCCAGGGGTCGGCCTTCGCGATCAGGTACGGCGTCCCGCCGTCGGTGGACCAGCCGCCGTTGGAGGCGGAGAACTCCGCGAAGATCGCCTTGCCGCCGTACGTGCGGATGACGCCGGCGGTGGCGTTCACGGCGTTGTTCGTCGAAGTGGCCTCGAGCGCCTTGCGGGTCGTGGAGTCGTTCGCGTTGGTGTAGCTCGCGGTGCCGCCGAACACCTGGCACTGCGTGGTGTCGCAGATGTCGTAGCCCTGGCTGCTGGACGCGTGGTCCCGCTTGTACTGCGAGTACGAGCGGGCGGCGATCGACTGGGCCTGCAGCGCGGCGGCGGCCCAGCTCGAGGACGACTCGCGCGGCACGACGCCGTACAGGTAGCTCTCCATGGGCATCACGGCGATGCTGCGCAGCGACGACGTGCCGCTGCGCAGGACGCGGACGGAGCTGCGGTAGTCGCGACCCGCCCCGCTGGAGAAGCGGACCCGGACGACGCTGCCGCCGGAGACCTGGATCGGACCGGCGTACGTGCCGGCCACTGCCGTCGTCCCGGCGCTGGTCACGTACGAGACGTGCAGGCCGTTGCTGTCCGACGTGACTCGCCAGCGGAGCGCGGTGGTGGGCAGGGCGAAGGCCTTGGCCGTGGCGAGGTCCTTCATGACCTGGCCGGAGGCGGGGACGAACTCACGGGTGGTGGTCCTGCTGTCGGTGCTGAGCAGCACCCGCATCGACGGGTTCCCCTGCACCGCGCGCGCGGTGTTCGGGTAGTAGGTCGCGGTGATGACGTCGGCCGTCTTGCCGATGCTCGCCGCGCCCTGGGCGCCGTACTGCGACAGGCCGTGGCCGTGCCCCCAGCCGTGGCCGAGCAGCTGGTAGGAGCCGCTGGAGGGCCGCCCGTACACCTCGCTGGTGGTGATCGAGGCCTGCGCGGGAGCGGTGAGCGCGACCACCGTCGCGGTCGTGCCGCCCACGAGACCGGCCAGGGCCGCCCACGAAGAGCGCCGGAGGCCTCCCGGTCGCATGCCGTCTCTCCCGTCGCTTGGGTCGTTCGTCCTCGTACGACCTCGACCGAACCTAGGTGCTCCTTGACGTCCCAGCCTGCCACCGGCAGGTCACAGAAGCCTGACGCCACGCGCGGCGGCGCTGCCCCTCACCCCGAGGTGAGGCTTTGCCCCGCGAGCGCAACGCGTGCTCCACGAGGGCTTGGGTCGCTGGGCCGTTCGGCCGATAGCGGTGAGGTAGCCCCTGGTCGACGAGGAGACCTCCGCATGCGCCACCGGATCCGCCGCGCCCTCGGCACCCTGCTCGCGGCAGGCCTGCTCGGGAGCGGGCTCGTCGCCCTGGACGTGCCCGCGGCGCAGGCCGCCTACCCGGTTCCCCCCACGCCGAGCGGGCTCCCGGCGGCCATCGAGGTGCTGCAGCCCTACATCGGGCAGTCCACGTGCGACCCGGTCGCGAAGTCCGGTGTGTCCGCGTTCAAGAACCTCCTGCTGCGCACCTACACGGACAGCGGCAGCCTCGGCATCGTGCGGGCCTGCAGCGCGGGCGGCCAGAGCGAGCACAAGGAGGGTCGCGCGTTCGACTGGGCGATGTCGGCGTACAACACCCGGCAGAAGGCCGAGGTCGCCACCCTCCTGAGCTGGCTGCTCAAGACGGACGCGAACGGCAACCAGTACGCGATGGTGCGGCGCTTCGGGATCATGTACATGATCTGGAACCACCACATCTGGAAGGCGTACGACGCCGCCGCGGGCTGGCAGACGTACGACGGCCCCAACCCGCACACCGACCACGTGCACTTCTCGTTCGGCTGGAACGGCGCGCTCAAGACCACGTCGTACTGGGACAAGACGGTCGCGCCGATCAGCTTCGGCCCGAACGGCCCGCCGCACATCACGCCGGTGCGCGCCGTCGCGAACATCCCGATCGTCCGCAAGTACGGCGGGACGACGCTCGCGATGCACTCCTCCGGCACCGCCGTGTCGCTGGTGCAGAAGGCGCTCAAGGTGAGCCCCGTCGACGGCGACTTCGGCTCCGACACCGGCACCCACGTCATGAAGCTCCAGGTCGACTACAAGCTGCCGATCACCGGGCGCTTCGGGCCGGCCGAGTGGAAGACCCTCTTCCCGTACCCCATCGCGCCGTTCGGCAAGGTCGACCCGCCCGGCTACGTCCTGGGCAACGCCCTGGTCCGGGGCTGGGCCCTCGACGCGGACACCACGAACCCCGTGGACGTGTCCGCCTTCGTGGACGGCACGCTCGCGCAGCGGCTGAGCGCCGCCGTACCGCGCAACGACGTCAACACCGCCTACCCGGAGTGGGGCTCGGCGCACGGCTTCGCCTTCGCGCTCCCGGTCGCCGACGGCCCGCACCAGATCTGCCTCACGGCCCACAACGCGAGCGGCACCCCCGGCACCGACACGGCGCTGGGCTGCAGCACCGTGGACGCCCAGCACGACCCGATCGGCGGGGTGACGTCGCTGACGTCCGCGCTCGGCTCGGTCTCGTTCACCGGGTGGGCCCTCGACCCTGACAGCGCTGACCCGTTGACGACCGCGCTGACGGTCGACGGCACGGCGAGCAGCGTCGTCCCGACCGCGGTCAGCCGGCCGGACATCGCCGCCCGGTACCCCGGCGTCAGCGGCACGCAGGGCGTCGCGGCCCAGCTCACGCTCCCGCAGGGCAACCACACCGTCTGCCTCGTCGCGTCCAACGCGGCGGGCACCGAGGGCTCCGACACCACCGTGGGCTGCCGGACCGTCGCGGTGCAGCACTCCCCCGTCGGCGCCGTCGACCTCGTGCGCCGTCAGCCGGGCGGGATCCGCGTGAAGGGCTGGGCGCTCGACCCCGACACCGCCGCCGCCGCCACCGTCGAGCTGCTCAGCGACGGGGCCGTGGTCGCGACCCAGCCGGCGTCGCTCACCCGCACCGACCTGCCTGCCGTCTACGCCCCCGAGGGCACCGCGCACGGCTTCTCCGCGCTGCTCGACCTCCCGGTGGGCAGCCACCAGGTGTGCGCGCGGGTGCTGAACGCGGGCGGGACCCCCGGGACGACCACGACGCTGCCCTGCTCGGTCGCCGTGGTGTCCCACGACGCCGCGGGGGCGCTCACCTCCCTGCGCACCGCCCCGGGCGGCAAGGTGCACGCGATCGGCGACGCCTACGACCCCGACGCGCTCACGGCGAGCAGCGTGACCGTGCTCGTCGACGGCACGCCGGTCACGTCCGTCGCGGCCAGCCGCGCCAGCACGACGTCGGCAGCGCGATGGCCGGGCTACGGGGCGTCGCACGGCTTCGCGGCGACGCTCTACCCGACCCGCGGCAAGCACGTCGTGTGCGTCCGCGCCGAGAACGTCGGCGGCACCGCCGGCACGGCCCGGTCGCTGGGGTGCAAGACGCTCGTCGTGCAGGACGCCACCGGTGTCCTGACGTCCCTGACCCGCTCGTCGCGCACCGTGGCGGTCTGGGGCTGGGCGCTCGACCCCGACACCACGAAGAGCACCGTGGCGACCCTCGTCGTCGACGGGCGCGGCGTGACGTGGGTCACGTCCGGCTCCTACCGCAGCTACCTGGGGTCCGTCGCGCCCGGCTACGGCGCGTACCACGGGTTCCGGCTCGTGCGCACGCTCACGCCAGGCACGCACCGCGTGTGCGTCGTGGGCCGGAACGTCTCCGGAACGCCCGGGTACGGGCAGTACCTGGGGTGCCGGAGCGTCACGATCACCTAGCCGCGCTCCACCGCTGCCGGGCCACAGCCGCCTACCCTGGAGGGAACCCCACCCGGCCCCCAGACGTCTCCTGGGGTGACCCCCGCGTTCCCCGAGGAGCTCTGTGACGACGCCCAGCGACGGCCGACCAGGGTCTGGGCTCCCGCCGCACCTGGACCCGCGTCGCGCGAAGACCTCCGTGCCACGGGTGACCGGGTCCTACCGCGAGTCGGCCCGCGGACCGGCGCCGCGCCCGTCGGCCCCGCGCCCTCCCGTTCCCCCGACCGCGCCGCGGCGGCGGCGCAGCGTGGGGCGGGTGCTGTCGTGGATCGCGCTGACCATGGCCGTGCTCATCCTCGGCCTGGCAGGCGTGGGCTACGTGCTCGTCCAGCACTACAACGGCAACATCGACCGCATCAGCGGCGTCTTCACCAACCGCGGCAAGGCGCCCGCCAAGGCACCGCACGACGCCATGAACGTGCTGCTCGTCGGGTCGGACACCCGCGCCGGCGACAACGGCGTCGGCACCGGCGGCCACCACCTCACGTCCGGCCAGCGCTCCGACACGATCATCCTGGCCCACCTCTACGGCAGCAGCGACAACGCGCTGTTCGTGAGCTTCCCGCGGGACAGCTACGTCGAGATCCCCGCCTGGACGGACCCGAAGACCGGCACCGTCCACCGCTCCCGGCACGACAAGATCAACAGCGCCATCGCCGAGGGCGGCCCGGCGCTGCTCATCGCGACGATCGAGAAGCTCACCGACATCCGCGTCGACCACTACGTGCAGGTCGACTTCGTCGGCTTCAAGAAGATGGTCGACAAGCTCGGCGGCGTCGAGATCTGCCTCAAGCAGGACGTCAACGACGCCAAGTCCCAGCTCACGCTGAGCAAGGGGCGGCACCACATCAACGGCACGACCGCGCTCGCGTTCGCCCGCGACCGGCACAGCTTCGCGGGCCAGGACCTCGACCGCATCAAGAACCAGCAGCAGCTGATCGGCTCGATGATCCACAAGGTGCTGTCGTCGGGGACGCTGCTCAACCCCTTGAAGCTCAACGGGTTCCTCAACGCCGCGACGTCGTCGCTGCAGGTCGACGAGAAGCTCACCTTCGGCGACATGAAGGACATCGCGCTGCGCGTCCGCGGCTTCAACTCCGGCCACGTGCTCTTCACCACGGTCCCGTTCTCCAACCCGGCGGCGCGCATCAACGGCGCGAGCGTCGTCAAGCTCGACGAGGTCGCCGACGAGGCGCTGTTCTCCGCGCTGCGCCAGGACAAGGCCCCCGGCACGCCCGCCAAGCCCACGTCGGCAGGGAAGCTCACGGTCAAGCCGGCCGCCATCCGGGTCCGCGTCTACAACGGCTCGGGCGTCGCCGGCCTGGCGCGCAAGGCCTTCAACGACCTGTCCGGCATCGGCTTCGCCACCACGGGCACGCCGAGCAACCGCGGCAGCGGCGCGACGCAGACCACGGTCTTCTACGGCCCGAGCAAGGCCGACTCGGCGAAGACGCTCGCCGCCGCCATCCCCGGCGCGGTGCTGCAGGAGGACCCGAACCTCACCCGGACGCTCGAGGTCGTCGTCGGCTCCGGCTACACGGGCGCGCACGCCGTGACGGTCACCGGCGGGACCCCCACGGCCACCGCCAGCCCGGGCCCGAAGCTGCGCACCGCCCAGGACGACGTCTGCGCGTGACCGGCGGTCTGGTCGGCGACCGCGACCCCGCGGCGCCGCTGCTGACGCTGTACGACGGACCGGCCCGCGTGGAGCTCTCCGGCGCGACCGTCGACAACTGGGTCAGCAAGACCGCGAACCTGCTCGTCGACGGTCACGGCGGCCCGCAGCGCGTCGGGCTGGTGCTCCCGCTGCACTGGCAGGTCGTCTGCTTCCTGCTCGGCGCGGCGGCAACCGGTGCGACGGTCGTGGTCGGGTCGTCCGCGGCGGAGCTCGCCGGCTGCGAGCTGGCCTTCGTCTCGCCCGACCAGGCCGAGGCGGCGCTCGACGCCGGCGTCGACGACGTGCTGGTGGCGAGCGGTCACCCGCTCGGCGCCCGGCTGCCGACGGTGCCGCCGCTGTGCCTGGACGCCGCCGTCGAGGTCCCCGGGTACGGCGACCACTTCCCTGGTCGGGGCGGTACGGCGATCGAGCTCGACGGGGCGCCGTTCACCGCCCCGGACCTCGGGCTGGGGCCGACCGACCGCGTGCTCACCGCGCTGCCGCCCGCGACCGGGCCAGGGCTCGGCGTGCTCCTGGCCGCGCTCGCAGCCGGGGCGTCGCTCGTGCTGCTGCGCGAGGGCGATGCCGAGGCCGTCGCGGCCGCCGAGCGCGTCACCGCCACCGCAGGGGTCGCCGTACCGGGGCTGCGGGAGCTCTAGGCACGACGAGGCCCGGCCCCCTCGCGGGGACCGGGCCGTCGTGCTGGGCTGCTGGGACTACTTGCCGGGCTTCACGCAGCTCGGGTAGCCCGCGACGTAGGACTTCGTGGCGGACGCGTCGTCCACGGGGAGCGAGTTGAACGCGTACACGCCGCTGGGGTTGGGAGCGATCCCGGCGACCTGCGAGGACGAGACGGTGATGTTGGAGACCTTCGCACCGGGCTTGGCCTTGCCGAGCGCGTTCATGTCGGCGACGGGGACGGTGATCCGGATCTCGTTCTTCGCGGTGTCGATGATGCCGACCGCGTCACCGGTGGGGGACGTGGAGCCAGCGTCGCCCTTGCCGATCACGCCGTACTGGAACGCCTGACCGCCGTACGCGCTGTTGTTGTAGCCCATCCACACGGTCGCCTCGGCACCGGCGAGGTCGAAGTCGACCTGCAGGTCGCTCCCCAGCTGGCTCAGGCCCTGGGCCGCGACGTTCTTCACGCGGATCACCGCGGTGAAGCTCTTGGCGTCGGAGGCGATGTCGGCGCTCAGGATGTCCAGCGAGTCGTCGTTGGGCAGGGGCGCCTGGGGCGTGGCGTCGCCGGCAGGGTCCGTGACGAGGTTGCACACGGGCTTGAGCGGCTTGGGCTTCGGCTTGGTGACGGCACCGGCGGCCCCGGCCGCGGTGACGGAGGCGACGAGCGCCAGGCAGAGCACGGGGCGGGCGAGCTTCAACGGGATCTCCGTGAGTGAGTGCGGACGGGCGTGGCTCTGGGTTCGCCGTGCCCGCGCGATCTCCTGCCCGGATCCGCCGGTAGCGTGGCCGGGTGCTCCACGTGCTGCTGCTGGTCGGAGCCGCAGCCGCGATCTACTTCTCCTGCGAGCTGTTCGTCAACGCCGTCGAGCACCTGGGCCAGCTCTGGCGGGTCGGGACCCTCGCGATCGGCACGGTGCTGGCCGCGGTGGGCACCGCGCTGCCGGAGAGCGTGGTCACCGGGGTCGCCGTGACCGTCGGGCACGAGCACGACATCGGCGTCGGCGCCGCGCTCGGCGGGCCCCTGGCGCTGGCCACCGTCGGGTACGGCGTCATCGGCGTGGCGCTGCTGCTGCGTCGCCGGCCGCTGCCCGCCATCCAGAACCGGCGGCTCGCGCGGGACCAGGCCGCCTTCCTGGCCGTCTTCGCGGTCAAGGTCGGCCTCGGGCTGGTCGCGTTCGCGTGGAAGCCCTGGCTGGGGCTGCTCTTCTTCGCCGGCTACGCGGCGTACGTCGTGCTGGAGCTGCGTGCGAAGGACGAGGAGGGGGACGCCGAGCTGGAGACCGAGGCGCTGACCCTCACCGGCTCGGAGACCCCGGGCATCGTGCCGGTGCTCGTGCAGACGGTGGGCACGCTGGCGGTCGTGTTCGCCGCCTCCCAGGTCTTCGTCGGGCAGCTCGCCTGGACGGGCGAGCAGCTCGGGCTGGCGCCGACGGTGATCGCCCTGCTGCTGTCCCCCATCGCCACCGAGCTCCCCGAGGTGATGAACGCCATCATCTGGGTGCGGCAGGGCAAGGTGCAGCTGGCGCTGGCCAACATCAGCGGCTCGATGATGGTGCAGGCGACCGTGCCGAGCGGGCTCGGGATCCTGTTCACGAGCTGGGACTTCGACGGCCCGCTGCTCACCTCGGGGCTGGTGACCGCGGCCGCCATCGTGTTCCTGCTGGTGACGCTGCGGCGCGGCCACCTGAACGCGCGGCGCCTCGCCGCGGCGACCGGCTTCTACGTGGTCTTCGCCGCGCTGCTGCCCTTCGTCTGAGGCGTGGCCAGCGAGACGAACTCCGGGCCGACCTCCTCGAGAGCGAGCCGCGCGAGCACCTGCTGCTCGGTGGCCACCCGCTCCGAGCGGCCGCGACCGACGAAGCTCACCGCCCAGTGCAGCACCGTCGTGACGCGGCTCTTGAAGCCGACGATGTACACGAGGTGGATGGCCAGCCAGAGCAGCCAGGCGACGAACCCGCTGAACCGCAGGCCCTTCACGCTGGCCACGGCGTGGAACCGGCTGACCGTCGCCATCGAGCCCTTGTCCTTGTAGGTGAAGGGCTTGCGCTCGCCGCTG
>DATJGA010000051.1:0-2064 GCA_035495395.1 Mycobacteriales bacterium
GGCTTCTCGTACGCCCAGATCGTCGACCCGCTGTCGGGCCAGCCCGCCGCCGCCTTCTCGCGGCTGTTCACCGTGTGCTTCAGCGCGATCTTCTTCGTGAGCGACGCGTACCAGGTGGTGCTCGGCGGCTTCGTCCAGTCCTTCCAGGCGCTCCCGCTCGACCACCTGCCGTCGCTGTCGACCGGTACGGCGGGCGTGCTCGGGCACGCGGCGACCCGCGTGGTGCTGTCTGCCCTGGAGGTGGCGGCCCCGCTGCTCGGCGTGCTGTTCCTCACCGATGTCGCGCTCGGCCTGGCCGCGCGCTTCGTGCCGCAGGCGAACGCGATGGCCCTGGCCATGCCGGTGAAGACCCTGGTCGCGCTCACGGCCGCCGGCGCGACGCTCGCGCTGCTTCCCGCGCACGCCGCGCACCTGCTCGACCCCGCGCTCCAGCTGCCGTTCGAGGTGATCCGGTGAGCGGCGAGAAGACCGAGAAGGCGACACCGAAGAAGCTCAAGGACCTGCGGAAGAAGGGCGCCGCGGCCCGGTCCTTCGAGCTCCCCCAGGGCGTGTCCCTGCTGGTGCTGGTGCTGGTGCTCCCGAGCATGGTCGGCCGGCTCATGGAGGCGCTGCGCACCGACCTCACGCTGGTGCTCGGCAACGCGGACGTGAAGGACATCGACACGGCCCGCGTCCTCGGGGGCAAGCTCGTCATGGACTCGGTGCGCGCCGTGGCACCGTCGATCGCGATCGTCGGCGCGGCGGCGCTGCTCGCGGGCTCGGTCGTGACCCGTTCGCGCCCCAACCCGGCGATGCTCAAGCCCCGCTTCGAGCGGCTCAACCCGGGCAAGACGGCCAAGCGGATGCTCAGCAAGCACAGCCTCGTCGCGCTGCTCAAGGACGTGGCCAAGCTGACCGCGCTCGCGGTGCTCACGTGGAGCGCCTGGCAGTCCGGCGCGCGGGAGCTGGTCTCCTCCGGCGGCACGTTCGAGGGACTGCAGTCGGCAGTGGGGGGCACCGTGAAGGCGATGCTGTGGCGGGTCGCCCTGCTCGCGCTGCTCGTGGGCGTCGTCGACGCCGCCTGGCAGCGCCGGTCGTTCAACAAGCAGGCCCGGATGAGCCGGCAGGACATCACCGACGAGCACAAGCAGGCCGAGGGCGACCCGCACATGAAGGGGCAGATCCGCTCGCGGATGATGGCCCAGTCGCGCTCGCGCATGATCCAGGCGATCCCGAAGGCCGACGTCGTGCTCGCGAACCCGACCCACCTCGTCGTGGCGCTCGCCTACGAGCCCGGCTCGCTCGCACCGGTCGTCGTCGCCAAGGGCGCCGGGGCCACTGCTCAGCGCATCAAGGACGTCGCCGCGGAGCACGGCGTGCCGGTGCTGGCCGACAAGCCGCTCGCCCGCGCCATCTACAAGAGCACCGAGGTCGGCGACGGCATCCCGCTCGAGCTGTTCCGGGCCGTCGCCGAGGTCCTCGCCGTCGTGTACGCCGCCAAGCGCCGCAACACCCGTCCCACCTGGAGCAGCCGGATGGTTCCCGCATGACGACCCCCACCACCCAGGCCAGCGGCCGCGTCGCGCAGCTCGGCGTACCGCTGCTGCTCGTCGGCATCGTCGTCATGATGATCATGCCGCTGCCGACCATGCTGCTCGACCTGCTGCTGGCCGCCAACCTCACCGTCGCGGTCGTCGTGCTGCTCACCGCGATCACCGCGGAGCGCGCGCTGGACTTCAGCGTGTTCCCGGCGCTGCTGCTCGTGACGACGCTGATGCGGCTGGCGCTGAACATCTCCTCGACCCGGCTGATCCTGCTGCACGGCGAGGCCGGCAAGGTCATCCACGCCTTCGGCGCCGTGGTCGTCGGCGGCAACCTCGTCGTCGGGCTGGTCATCTTCCTGATCCTCGTGATCATCCAGTTCGTCGTCATCACCGCCGGCGCCGGCCGGGTGGCCGAGGTCGCCGCCCGGTTCACCCTCGACGCGATGCCCGGCAAGCAGATGGCGATCGACGCCGACCTCAACAGCGGCCTCATCACCGACGACCAGGCCCGGCACCGGCGGCTGGAGGTGGCGCGCGAGGC
>DATJGA010000052.1:0-5682 GCA_035495395.1 Mycobacteriales bacterium
AGCTCGGTCATCGCTCATCACAGCCGCTCGCGCGGCTCGCTGCGTCCCGCAGCTCGCCTGGCTCGCTCATCGGGCGAACACCAGCGAGACGTCGTGGCCGCCGAAGCCGAAGGACGTGGACAGCGCAGCGGTGTGGTCGAAGCGGCGCGGCACGACCCGCACGGCGTCGACGTCGGCCTCGTCGTCCTGGTCGTCGAGGTTGCGCACGGCGGGGACGACCCCGTCGCGCAGCGCCACCACGGTGGCGACCGCCTCGACGGCGCCGGCGGCACCGAGCAGGTGCCCGGTGCACGACTTCGTGGCCGTGACCGCGGGGCGGTGCGCGCCCAGCGCCAGCCCGAGCGCCCGGGCCTCGGCGAGGTCGCCGAGCGGCGTGGAGGTGGCGTGCGCGTTGACGTGGCCGATGTCGGTGGCGCGGAGGTCCGCGTCCTGCAGCGCCAGCGTCACCGAGCGGGCGGCGCCGAGACCTGACGGGTCGGGAGCCGTGACGTGGTGGGCGTCCGCGGCCATGCCGGCGCCGGCGAGCCAGGCGTGCACCCGGGCGCCGCGAGCGGTGGCGTGCGCCGCCGTCTCGAGCACGAGCACGCCGGCACCCTCGCCGAGCACGAAGCCGTCGCGTCCCTTGTCGTACGGACGGGACGCCGCCTCGGGCTCGTCGTGCCGCGTCGACAGCGCGCGCATCTGGGCGAAGCCGGCCATCGGCAGCGGGTGCACGCAGGCCTCCGCGCCGCCGACCACGACGACGTCCGCGCGGCCGCTGCGGAGCAGCTCCAGCCCGACCGCGATCGCCTCGGCGCCGGACGCGCAGGCGCTCACCGGCGTGTGCACGCCGGCGCGGGCGCCGAGGGCGAGTCCGACGGTGGCCGCCGGTCCGTTGGGCATGAGCATCGGCACGACGTGCGGGCTCACGGCACGCGGGCCCTTGGTGCGGAGCACCTCGTTCTGGGCGAGCAGCGTCAGCGCGCCGCCGATCCCGGAGCCGATGACGACCGCGAGCCGCTCGGGCTCGACGGCCGGCTGACCGGCGTCGTCCCAGGCCTCGCGGGCCGCGACGAGCGCGACCTGCTGCACCCGGTCGAGCGTGCGCGCCTCGACGCGCTCCAGCCGTCCCTCGAGGTCGACCGTCGCCGCCAGCCGAGCCGGGAGCGCGTCCCACTGCTCGCCCTCGAGCAGACGCACCCCGGACCGGCTGCTGAGCAGCCCTTCGGTGAGGGCTGCGACGTCGGGACCGAGCGGGGTCAGCGCCCCGAGCCCGGTGACAGCGACTGCGGTCACGCCGGAACACCTGCCGCGGTGATGAAGTCGATCGCGTCGCCGACGGTCTTGAGGTTCTCGAGCGCCTCGTCCGGGATGCGGATGCCGAACCGCTCCTCGCACGCGACGACGACCTCGACCATGGTCAGGGAGTCGACCTCGAGGTCGTTCTGGAAGGTGGCCTCGCGGGTGACCTTGTCGGCGGTCACGCCGGAGACCTCATCGAGGACCTCGGCGAGGCCGGTGAGGACGTCGGTCTGGGTGATGGTCATGGGGTTCTCCTGGTGGTGAGGGTGGTCAGGGGACGTGCACGACCTGGGCGGCGGCCGTGAGGCCGGCGCCGAAGCCGACGAGGAGGGCGGGGGCTCCGCTGGTGACCTGGCCGAGCTCGACGAGCCGGTCCAGGGCGAGCGGCACCGAGGCGGCGCTCGTGTTGCCGCTGTCGCAGACGTCGCGGGCGACCGCGACCGTGTCGGGCAGGCCGAGCTTGCCGACGACGGAGTCGGTGATGCGCTCGTTGGCCTGGTGCGGCACGAAGGCGGCGAGGTCCTCGACCGCGATCCCGGCTGCCTCGCAGGCGCGGCGGCACAGGTCGGGCAGGCGGGTGGTGGCCCAGCGGAAGACCGCGCGGCCCTCCATGCTGAGCCGGCGGGTGCCGTCGATGACGAGCTTGGCGTGCTGGTCGCCGTCGTGGGCCCAGACCACCGGGCCGACCTGCTCGGTCTCGCTCCGGCTGACGACCACGGCACCGGCGCCGTCGCCGAAGAGGAACGCCGTACCGCGGTCGTCGGGGTCGACCATCGGGGTGAGCTTCTCGGAGCCGATGACCAGCACGTGCTGGGCGGTACCGGTGCGGACGCTGTCGGCGGCCAGCCCCACGGCGTACGCGAAGCCGGCGCAGCCCGCGCCGATGTCGGTGGCGCCGGCAGCGGTCGCGCCGAGGCGGTAGGCGATCTCCGGCGAGCCGCCGGGCAGCGGGCCGGGCATCGAGCAGGTGGCGAGCAGGACGAGCCCGACGTCGGCGGCGTCGACCCCGGCCGCCGCGAGCGCCTTCGCCGCAGCGGCGGTGCCCATGTCGACGACGGACTCGTCGGGAGCGGCCACGCCGCGCGTGACGATCCCGCTGCGCTCGCGGATCCACTCGTCCGAGGAGCCGATCCGCTCGGCGATCGCGTGGTTGTCGACGTGCAGCGCCGGTCGGTGCGAGCCCAGCCCGGTCAGGCGCGCTCCGGCGAGCGTCCTCGTCACGCGGGCTCCTTCAGGGCCAGCACCGGTACGCCGGGGAGCGCCCGCTTCGCCAGCGCGGCGAGCGTGCCCGAGGGAGCGAGCTCGACGAGCTGCTCCGGCGCCCGGGCGGCGAGCGCCTGCAGGCAGAGGTCGAACCGCACCGGCCCGGTCAGCTGCACGACGAGCCGGTCCACCAGCGCGCGCCCGTCGGTGAGCACCGCGCCGTCGGCGTTGGCGACCACGGGGACGGTCGCGTCGCGCGGGGTCAGCTCGGCGACGAGCGCTGCGAACCCCGGTACGGCGAGCGCCATCGCGGAGGTGTGGAAGGCGCCGGCGGTCTCCAGCCGGCGCACCCGGGCACCACCCGGCGCGGCGGCGGCGAACGCCTCGAGGGCGTCGACCGGTCCGCCGTACACGGTCTGGCCGGCGACGTTGACGGTGGCGACCTCGAGGCCGTACAGCTCCGCGACCTCGCGGGCGGCCAGGTCGTCCCCGCCGAGGGTGGCGACCATGCCGGTCGGTCGCTCGGCCGCGGCCTTGGCCATGAGCCGGCCGCGCTCGGCGGCGAGCCGGACGGCGTCGACCGGGGTGAGCACCCCGGCGAGGGCGAGAGCGCCGAGCTCGCCGACGCTGTGGCCGCACACGACCTCGGGCGGCGCGGGCAGGGCACGGGCCGACAGCAGCGCGGTCGCGGTGAGCAGCGGCTGGGCGACGGCGGTGTCGCGGATCTCGTCGGCCCCGGCGACGGTGCCCAGGTGGACGAGGTCGAGCCCGGCGGCGTCGGACCAGTCGCGCAGGTGCGTCTCGGCCTCGGGCAGCGCGAGCCACGGCACGAGCATGCCGGGGGTCTGGGACCCCTGACCGGGGACGAGGACGGTGTTCACGCTGACAAGCCTCGTGGACCGGGAGGCTCCTGACGGCGGCAGAGTGCGACCGAAAGATCGACCGAACGTTGTAGGAAACCTACAAAGACTGTGTCCGTCCGAGCACGAGCGCGGTACTGGCAACCTGGGCGTCACGTGGCCGTAGCACGTCGAGGCCCACGAGCTCGCTCACCTTGCGGAGCCGGTATCGCACGGTATTGGCGTGAACGTACAACGCGCGGGCCGCGCCCTCGAGCGACCCGGACTCGAGGAAGGCGGCCACCGTCTCCAGCAGGTCACCCCCTGCATCTGACAACGGGATGTGTACGTCTTCCACAAGTCGACGGCGTGCCGATTCGTCCCCCATGACGGCCCGCTCGGCCAGCAGCTCCGAGGACTGGACGGGTCGCGGCGCCTGTGGCCAGGCCGCGACCGCGGCGAGCCCGGCAAGCGCCTCACGGACCGAGGAACCCGCCGAGACGAGCGCGCCGACCCGTGGTCCGACCACCACCGGCCCCGGGGGCAGCGCGGCCGCGACCTGCCGGGTGGCGACGTCGGGCTTGCCCCGGCCGCCGACGACGACGACGAGCGCGCCGCCGGCCTCGCCGGTGAGCACCATCAGGCCGCTGTGCCGGGCATGCCCGCGCAGGTCCTCCAGCCGCTCCTCGACCGGGCCACCGGGGTTGGCCGCCACCAGCGCGAGGACCCAGCTCGGCTCGCCCCAGCCGAGCGCAGCGGCGCGCGACAGGCTGAGCTCCCCCACCTGGTCGCGCACGATCGCCTCGACGACGCCGGCCTCCAGCCGCGCGTCCCAGGCACCGCGCGCCTCGGCTGCAGCCGCGTAGACCTCGGCGGCGGCGAAGGCGACCTCGCGGGAGTACCGCAGCACCGCCTCGAGGAGCTCTTGCTCGTGGCCGGGCTCGGCGAGCTGGGGAACGTGGTCCTCGAGCACCGCGACGACGACCCGGATGAGCTGCACCGTCTGCTTGAGGCTGACCGCGCGCGCGAGGTCGCGCGGCGCCGCCCGGAAGATGTCCGGCTCGGCGGTGGGCGTGGTCGAGGTGTCGTGGAGCCAGTCGGTGAACGCCCCGATCCCGGCCTGCACGACCAGCCCCACGTCGGCGCGCTGGGCCGGCGGCAGGTTGACGAACCACGGAAGGCTGTCCATCGCCCGCACCGCCTCGGTGCTCAACCGGGACGAGGCACGGCGCACCCGCTGCCAGGTCGAGGCCACCCTCAGACCCGGGGGGCGCGGCTGCGGCCGCGGAAGACGGCGACGACCTCTTCCTCGCGGCGCACCACCACGTCGTACACGCCGGAGCGGCCGCGCTGCACGAGCTGCTCGGCGCGCGCGACGAGGCGGTCCCCGACGGCGACCGGGGCGAGGAACTCCACGTCGCCGCCCGCCGCGACGGTGGTCACCCCGTGCGTGTTGCAGGCGAAGGCGAAGGCGGTGTCGGCGAGCAGGAAGACGTACCCGCCGTGGCAGATGCCGTGGCCGTTGGACATGTCAGGACGGATCGTCATCGTGGCGGTCGCGCACCCGGTGGTGACGTCGCTGATCTCGATGCCGAGCGAACGGGTCGCGAGGTCGTTCGCCAGCATCCGCTGCGCCTGCTCGTGGGCGGTCACGCCCGCAACGTACGACAGACCACCCGGGCGAGAGGACATTCGCCTCTGGCGGGGCCCACGGGGCCCGACGATCATGCGCAGCGCGATGCGCTAGGAGGCGAGTCTCATGCGAGCCGGACGCGCAGCTGTGCTGCTGGTTGCAGCCGGAGCACTGGTGATGAGCAACGTCGGGACGGCGACAGCTGCTGGGCCGTCGGCCCGGCAGTCGGTGCGGTTGTCGGTGGACCGGACGACCTGCCTGGCGACGCTGGCGATGTCCTGGGGGAACACCACGACATCGAACGTCGCCTTCGTCGTCGAGGACGTGAGCACCCCGCAAGGGTTGGTGCACGTCTTGAGCGGGGTGCCGTTCAGCGGCAAGGCGACCGCGACGTTCCAGGGCGTGGCCACGCCGGACGGGACCAAGCAGGACGTGCAGGGCCTGCTCCAGAAGGGCGGCTACCCGGCCGTCACCGACGTGAAGACCGTCGCATGCCACGGGCCCTGGACCTACCGGGACGACTGGACAGTGCGCTGACAGCCGACGGGGCCGCACCTGCACGCAGCAGGTACGGCCCCGGGTCGGTCGCTGTCAGACCTGCTTGATGGCCGAGACGTCGAGCTCGAGCGTGATCTTGTCGCTGACGAGGACGCCACCGGTCTCGAGACCGGCGTTCCAGCTCACGCCCCAGTCCTTGCGGTTGATGACGGCCTTGCCCTCGAAGCC
>DATJGA010000053.1:0-3122 GCA_035495395.1 Mycobacteriales bacterium
CCGCCGAGCAGCAGGTAGAGGACGGCCATCCGGACGCTCACGCCGTTCGCGACCTGGTCGACGATGGTCGAGCGCAGGCCGTCCGCGACCTCGGACGCGATCTCCATGCCCCGCACCATCGGCCCGGGGTGCATGACGATCGTGTGGTCCTGCAGCGAGGCCGCGCGGTCGGCGTCGAGGCCGTACCGGCGCGAGTACTCGCGGGCGGAGGGGAAGTAGGCGGCGCCCATCCGCTCGCGCTGCACCCGCAGCATCATCACCACGTCGCTCTTGGGCAGCACCGCGTCGAGGTCGTAGGAGATCTCGGCGGGCCAGGAGTCCACGCCGGTGGGCAGCAGGGTCGGCGGCGCGACGAGGGTCACCTCGGCTCCGAGCGTCCGCAGCAGCAGCACGTTCGAGCGGGCGACGCGGCTGTGCAGGATGTCACCGACGATCGTGACCTTCAGTCCCTCGATGCGCCCCAGCCGCTGCCGCATCGTGTACGCGTCGAGCAGCGCCTGGGTGGGGTGCTCGTGCGTGCCGTCGCCGGCGTTGACGACCGAGCCCCGGACGATGCGCGCGAGGTTGACCGGTGCCCCGGACCAGGAGTGCCGGATGACGACGGCGTCGGTGCCCATCGCCTCGAGGGTCAGCGCGGTGTCCTTGAGCGTCTCGCCCTTGGAGACGCTGCTGCCCTTGGCGGCGAAGTTGATGACGTCGGCCGAGAGCCGCTTGGCGGCCAGCTCGAAGCTCGTCTTGGTGCGGGTCGAGTCCTCGAAGAACAGGTTGACGACGGTGCGCCCGCGCAGCGTCGGCAGCTTCTTCACGGCCCGGTCGGTGAGGGAGGCGAGCTCGGCCGCGGTGTCGAGGACGAGGGTCGCGTCCTCGAGGGTGAGGTCCGCGGCGGACAGCAGGTGGCGCTTCACCGGGCGGGGCCCAGCAGCACGGCGTCGACGCCGTCGTGCTCGGTCAGCTGCACGTGGATCGTCTCCCGGAGCGAGGTGGGGATGTTCTTGCCGACGTAGTCGGCGCGCAGCGGCAGCTCGCGGTGCCCGCGGTCGACGAGCACGGCCAGCTGGACCACGCGCGGCCGGCCGACGTCGGCGAGCGCGTCGAGGGCCGCGCGGATGCTGCGACCGGAGAACAGCACGTCGTCGACGAGGACGACGAGCCGCCCGTCGATGCCACCGGGCGGCACCGCGGTCGCCCCGAGGGCGCGCGGCGAGCGCAGCTGCAGGTCGTCGCGGTACAGGGTGATGTCCAGCGACCCGTAGGGCACCTCGAGGCCGGAGAAGGCGTGCAGCCGCTGCGCCAGCCGCGCCGCGAGGGTCGTGCCACGGGTGGGGATGCCGAGGAGGACGACGTCGGCACCGCCGCCGGTCTTCTCGAGGATCTCGTGGGCGATGCGGTCCAGCACGCGGCCGAGACCGGCGGCGTCGAGGACGGGCCGCGCTGCGGCAGGGTCACCCGAAACGGGACGATCTGGGGCGTGCTCGGACGAAGCCGTCACCGGCTGGCCTCCTTCCCCGCCTCACGGGACGGGCTCGGTGGAGATGCCGGTCACGCTACCAGGGGCCACCCGTACGAGCGACACGGTGTCATCTGCACGGCGGATGCCTTGACGCGCCGTGAACGGGTGCCTACCGTCACGCTCAGTAATCACAAACGGCGAGGCTGTGACGCCGGGAGATGAACGGTCACCCGACCCTCCACCGAGGGCCACCTCCCGGTCGAGCCAGTGGTGAGACCGACGCCGCGAGCCCGGGGCAGTCGACCGGGCCCGACGATCGGAGGGCACCGATGACCGAGTACGCGAAGTCCCTCGGCTCCCGGCTCCGGGCGATCCGCACGCAGCAGGGCCTGTCCCTGCACGGTGTGGAGGAGAAGAGCAAGGGCCGCTGGAAGGCGGTCGTCGTCGGCTCGTACGAGCGCGGCGACCGGGCCGTGACCGTGCAGCGGCTGCACGAGCTCGCCGACTTCTACGGCGTACCGGTGAGCGAGCTGCTGCCCGAGGGCGAGCTCAGCTCCCCCGCGGCCGGCGAGGCGCCGCCGCGCCTCATCATCGACCTCGAGCGGCTCACCTCCGTGCCCGCGCCGCAGGCCGCGCCGCTGGCGCGCTACGCCGCGACCATCCAGAGCCAGCGCGGCGACTACAACGGCCGCGTGCTCTCGATCCGCCAGGAGGACCTGCGGTCGCTCGCGGTCATCTACGACGCGTCACCGTCGGTGCTCACCGAGCGCCTCATCGGCTGGGGCGTGCTCAACGCCGAGGCGCGCCAGGCCCTCGGCGTCTGACGCTCACGGCCGCTTCACGCGGCGGTGCACGGTCTTGAACTCCGAGATCACGGCGTCGCGCTTCGCCCTGGCGGCCGCGGCCACCTCGGGCTCGCCTGACCGCAGCGCCGTCTTCATCGCCGTGACCTCGGCCTTGAGCTCCTCCTTCAGCGCGTTCGACCACTCCCGGGCGTAGCGCTGCTGGGCCGCCTGCTTCGTCACGCCGAGGGCCCTGCCGATGTCGGCCCACGAGTGGTCCGGCACCGCTGCCCGTACGGCGGCGAGCTGGCGCGCGCCGAGGTCCTGCTGGGTCGCGGCGATCGCGGCGAGGGCGTCGAGCGGAGCGGTCGAGATCGCGGCGTCCAGCTGCCTGTTCAGCTCCTCGCGGGTCCTGCTGAGCTCGTCCATTCCGTCAACGTACGTTGACGGCCCCCCACCGTCAAGACGTGTTGACTCAGGACGTGCCGAGGGCCGGCTTGAGCTGGAGCAGGCGCCCGAGCAGACCGTTGACGAAGGCCGGGCTCTCGTCCGTCGACAGGCTGGACGCGAGCTCGACGGCCTCGCTCACCGCGACCTCGTCCGGGACGTCCGGGCACCACAGCAGCTCGTAGGCCCCGATGCGCAGCACCGCGAGGTCCACGGCCGGGAAGCGGTCGATCGTCCAGTCCTGCGCGTACGTCGTGAGCAGCTCGTCGATCCGCGCCCGGTGCGCGACGACGCCCCGCACCAGCTCGGCCGCGTACTCCGGCACCGGCGGGTCGTTCTGCTCCAGCCGGTCCTGCAGGGTGACGAGCGGGTCGAGGCGTCGCTGCTCGGCCTCGTAGAGGACGTCCAGCGCGCGCTTGCGGGCCTTGCTCCGCGCGCCCACT
>DATJGA010000054.1:0-7706 GCA_035495395.1 Mycobacteriales bacterium
GCCGCGCGCAGCGCCCCGTCGCGCTCCGCCAGCTCCGCCTCGGCGCGCTCCAGCCGGGCGAGCGCCGCCTCCGCCTCGATCCGGATCGCGGCTGCCCGGTCGTCCTTCTTCCGCACGGCGGGGCTCGGCCGGACGACGGCGAGCCGGCGCCCGCGCTCCCTCGCCGGCCGGGCGGCCGGGATGACGGCCACGGCCCCGTCGAGGTCGACCGGCCCGAAGCCCGCGGGCGCGAGCGGCTTGGCGAGCACCCCGGCCCGCAGCACGCCCGCCGCGGCCTCGTCCGCCATGGCTGCGCGCAGGGTCTGCTCCACCTGACCGAGAAGCGCCTCGCTCAAGGAGCCCTCGGCGACGTCGGCGACCGCCCGGACGGTCCGCCGTACCAGGGCCTGGGCGTTGCCGGTCAGCGACTTCACGCGCTCGGCGTCCATCGCCTGCTGGGCCTCGCGCAGCTGCTCACCCAGCCCGAGCAGGTCGTCGAGCTCGTCCGGGCGCTCGCGGGCCAGCCTGTTCACCGCCCACGCCGACAGCGCCGGCTTGGGGAGCCGCCCGACCGCCTCGGCGAGCTCCTTGTCCTCGGTGCGCAGCTCCTTGGACCGGGCGGTCCGCTGGGGGGTGAACTCCTCGAGCGGCAGCGCGTAGAGCTCGGCCGCCACCTGCTCGAGCGTCGTCGCCATCCCCCGATCGTGCCCGGTTGGACGGGCTGGCACTCGGAGGGTTAGAGTGCCAGCACGCGAAGAGCAAGGCCTGACCCCCGCGACGGCAGGCCGCGTGATCGCCCCTCAACGGATCTACGGAGGAACAGTGACCACCGCGACCAAGGTTGCCATCAAGCCCCTCGAGGACCGCATCGTCGTGCAGGCCGTCGAGGCCGAGACCACGACCGCGTCGGGCCTCGTCATCCCTGACACGGCCAAGGAGAAGCCCCAGGAGGGCACCGTCCTGGCCGTCGGCCCCGGCCGGTTCGAGGACGGCGCCCGCGTGCCGCTCGACGTCAAGGTCGGCGACCGCGTGCTCTACAGCAAGTACGGCGGCACCGAGGTGAAGTACAGCGGCGAGGAGTACCTCGTGCTCTCCGCTCGCGACGTGCTCGCCGTCATCGAGAGCTAGCCAGCCCGCACGAGCTCCACGGCGCCCCGTCCCCACTCGGGGCGGGGCGCCGTCGCTTTCCACGCAGTTCCTGAGAGGACACCCCCTTGAGCAAGACCCTGAGCTTCTCCGAGGACGCCCGCCGCTCGCTCGAGCGCGGCGTCGACAAGCTGGCCAACGCGGTCAAGGTCACCCTCGGCCCGAAGGGCCGCAACGTCGTGATCGGCAAGAGGTACGGCGGCCCGACCATCACGAACGACGGCGTCACCATCGCCCGCGAGATCGAGCTGGACGACCCCTACGAGAACATGGGCGCGCAGCTGGCCAAGGAGGTCGCCACCAAGACGAACGACGTCGCGGGTGACGGCACCACCACGGCCACCGTGCTCGGCCAGGCCATGGTCCACGGCGGCCTGCGCGCGGTCGCCTCCGGCGCCAACCCGGTCGCCCTGAAGATCGGCATCGACAAGGCCGTCGAGGCCGTCAACGACGCGCTCCTCGCCGCGGCCAGCCCGGTCGAGACGCACGCGGAGGTCGCCGCGGTGGCCGCGATCAGCGCGCAGGACACCAACGTCGGCGAGCTCATCGCCGAGGCGATGGACAAGGTCGGCAAGGACGGCGTCATCACCGTCGAGGAGTCCAACACCACCGGCCTGGAGCTCGAGCTCACCGAGGGGATGCAGTTCGACAAGGGCTACATCTCGCCGTACTTCGTCACCGACGCCGAGCGCATGGAGACCGTCCTCGACGACGCCCACGTGCTCATCGTCAACGGCAAGATCTCGGCCATCGCCGAGCTGCTGCCGCTGCTGGAGAAGGTCGTGCAGACCGCCAAGCCGCTGCTGCTCGTGGCCGAGGACGTCGACGGCGAGGCGCTGTCGACCCTGGTCGTGAACAGCATCCGCAAGACCGTCAAGGTCGCTGCGGTCAAGGCGCCCGGTTTCGGCGACCGCCGCAAGGCCATGCTGCAGGACATCGCGATCCTCACCGGTGCCCAGGTCGTGAGCGCCGAGGTCGGTCTCAAGCTCGACCAGGTCGGCCTCGAGGTGCTCGGCTCGGCCCGCACCGTCACGGTCACCAAGGACACGACGACGATCGTGGACGGCGCCGGCACAGCCGCGGAGGTCGCCGGCCGCGTCTCGCAGATCAAGCAGGAGATCGAGGCCAGCGACTCCGACTGGGACCGCGAGAAGCTCTCCGAGCGGCTCGCGAAGCTCGCCGGCGGCGTCGGCGTCATCAAGGTCGGCGCGCACACCGAGGTCGAGCTCAAGGAGCGCAAGCACCGGCTCGAGGACGCCATCTCGGCGACCAAGGCCGCGGTCGAGGAGGGCATCGTCGCCGGTGGCGGCGCCGCCCTCATCCACGCCTCCGCGGGTCTCGCCGACGGTCTCGGCTGCAGCGGCGACGAGAAGACCGGCGTGATGATCGTGCGCGACGCGCTCTTCGAGCCGGCCCGCTGGATCGCCGAGAACGCCGGGATGGAGGGCCGCGTCGCGGTCAACCGGGTCCGCGAGAGCGGCGACGTCACGCTGGGGCTCAACGCCGCCACGGGTGAGTACGTCGACCTCGTCAAGGCCGGCGTCGTCGACCCGGTGAAGGTGACCCGCAACGCGGTCCGCAACGCCGCCTCGATCGCGAGCATGCTGCTCACCACCGAGACGCTCGTCGCGGAGAAGCCCGCCGAGGAGGCCTCGGCCGACGGCCACGGCCACTCGCACGGCGGTCACGGCCACTCGCACTAGGCACGTCCCGAAGGGGGTCCCTCGCCGGAGGGGCCCCCTTCGGCGTACCCGGGGCGAACCTCCGGGGCCGCTGCGGGCTCTCCCGGGTACCCAGCCCTGAGGAGAGCCCCGTGACGATCGCCCCGGAAGCCCCCACCACCACGAGCGCTGCTCCCGCACCGGTGCGCGCCGAGCGCCTCCAGGCGGTACGGCGGTGGCTCGGCGCCCACGTCAGGCGCCCGCGGGGCACGCGGGCGGTGCGGCTCGGGCTGCTGCTCGCCCTCGCGGTGCTCGTCGGCCTCGGCGTCGCCGGCGCGCGGGCCCTGCGGCCCGTGCACGACGGGACCCTCGTGCCGCTGACCAGCGTGCTCCAGGCCGCGGGCAAGCACCAGGTCATCTCGGCCGTCCTCTACGACCAGGACGCCCGCGTCGTCGTGCAGGTCCCCGGCGCCACCTGGGTCGCGTCGTACACGCGGAGCGACAGCGAGACGTCCGCGCTGGTGCGGGCGCTGGCCGGCAGCGGTCCGGTGAAGGTCGACCCGCAGACGGACAAGCAGCTGGTGCGGCTGGGCCTGCAGTTCCTGCTGCCGGTCACCCTGCTGTCGGTCATCTTCGGGCTGCTCATGACGCTGAGCCGCGGCGAGGGCGGCGCGGGGGAGTACACCGAGTTCTCCAAGGTGCGCGGGGGCCAGCGGCTGCAGACCGACGGGCCGGCCAAGCGCAAGGGCGTGCCGAGCGTCGGGTTCAGCGACATCGCCGGCGCGCAGACGGCGGTGGCGGAGCTGGCCGAGGTCGTCGACTACCTGCGCGACCCGAGCCGGTTCCAGGCGATGGGGGCGGTACCGCCGAAGGGCGTGCTGCTGTTCGGCCCGCCCGGGTGCGGCAAGACGCTGCTCGCCAAGGCCGTCGCCGGCGAGGCGGGGGTGCCGTTCTTCAGCCTCAGCGGCGCCGAGTTCGTCGAGTCGCTCGTCGGTGTCGGCGCGGCCCGCGTCCGCGACCTGTACGCGCAGCTGCGCACCAAGGCCCCGGCCATCCTGTTCGTCGACGAGCTCGACGCCGCCGGCCGCAAGCGCGGTGCCGGCGTCGGCGGCGGCAACGACGAGCGCGAGCAGACCCTCAACCAGATCCTCGTCGAGATGGACGGCTTCGACGCGATCAGCGGTGTCGTCGTCATCGGCGCGACGAACCGGCCGGACATCCTCGACCCCGCGCTGCTGCGCCCCGGGCGGTTCGACCGGCACGTCGTCGTCGAGAAGCCCGACGTGGAGGGTCGCTTCGACATCCTGCGCCTCTACGCCCAGGGCCGGCCGGTCGCGGCCGGGATCGACCTCGAGCTGCTGGCCCGTCGTACCAGCGGGTTCACCGGCGCCGACCTCGCCAACGTGTGGCGCGAGGGGGCGCTGCTCGCCGTACGCGCGGGAGCGACCGAGATCGGCCAGGTCGAGCTCGACGAGGCGGTGCAGCGGGTGCTGGCGGGGCCGAAGCGCTCGAACGCGGCGCTGACGGCGGAGGAGCGGCGCGCCGTGGCGGTGCACGAGGCGGGGCACGCGGTGCTCGCGGCGTCGTTCGGCCGCGAGGTCGAGCGGGTGTCGATCGTCCGGCGCGGCACGGGCCTGGGACACGCGGCGCTGGCGCGCGAGGACCGGCAGGTGCTGCGGCGGTCCGAGCTGGTCGAGCGGATCGCCACCGCGATGGCCGGTACGGCGGCCGAGGAGCTCGTCTGGGGGGAGGCGTCGACCGGGTCGGAGGCCGACATCGAGGCGGCGACGCACCTGGCCCGTGACATGGCCGGGCGCTGGGGGATGAGCGAGGGCATCGGCCCGGTGCGCATCACCGCGCCCGACGCGGAGGTGTTCCTCGGCCGCGACCTGACGGCGATGCAGTCGGTGAGCCCCGAGACCCTCGACAAGCTCGACGTCGAGGTGCGGATGCTCGTCGAGGAGGGGCTGCGCATCGCGCGCACCCGGCTGCAGCAGCGCCGGGCCCAGCTCGAGCTGCTCGCCGACGAGCTCGAGGCCGTCGAGACCGTCGACGGCGAGGCGCTGGCGCGGCTGCTCGCGACCCCGGCACCGGCGCGCCGCGCGCGGCGCAGCACGTCGGCCTGACGGTGCGCCGCCTCGTCCTCGCGGCAGCGGCCCTCTCGCTGCTCGCGCTCCCCGTCCCGGGGCGCGCGGCGACGTCCCCGTGCCGGCTCGACCTCGAGCAGCGCAACCAGTGGCACCTCGTCGACCGCGGTCTCGCCCTCGCCACGGCGGACGGCGACCCGAGCCGGATGGTCGGTGCCGACGAGCACGACGTCGTCGTCAGCGACGACGGCGGGACCACGCGCCGGCGGGTCGGGCCGGTGCCCACGCCGCCGGCCCGGCTCGTCGGCGCCGGCCTGCCGGCCGGGCAGGTGCTGCTCGTCGGCAAGGACGGCTCGCTGTGGTCGAGCGCGGACCGGGGACGGGACTGGGTGCGGGCGAGCGGGATCACCGGCGCGGTGCGCGACGTGAGCGCCGACGAGACGGTGCCCAGCCACCTGCTCGCCGTCGTCGCCCCGTCGTCGGCCGCTGCGCCGGTGCCGCTGCCGGTCACCCTGCCCGCCTCCGGGACCGAGACGCTCTACGAGAGCAGGGACGGCGGCCGCAGCTTCACCGCCGTGGCCGGTGCGACGGGTCTCGCCGTGACCTCGGCGACGGTCGACGCCGGCAGCACCAGCCGGTGGTGGCTCGGCGTGGGCGGTCCCGCGGGCGGGCTGTACGTCAGCAGCGACAGTGGCAGCACCTTCACGCCCGTCGCCCGCGGGGACGTCCGCGCGCTGGCCACGAGCACCCTCGCCGGCGGCGGCAGCGAGGTCGTGGCGGCGACCGCGGACGGCCTGCTCGTCTCGCGCGACGGCGGCAACACGGTCGCCACCAAGCTGGCCGGCTCGCCCCTCACCGCGGTCTCGCTGGAGTGGCACCACCCCTCGGCCGCGATGCTCCTGGGCAGCGGCGTGCGGCGGACCAGTGACGGCGGCGGCACGGCGCGCGGGGCGTCCGCGGGGCTGCCCGCGGCCTGCGGGGCCACGAACCTGCGGCGGGACCGGTCCGTGCCCAGCGTGTACCTCGTGTCCTGCGCCGACGGCAGCACGTGGCGGTACCGCGGCGACGGCACCGACCTCACCGCCACCGACGCGCCCGACGACGGGTCGGGCGGCACGCTGCTGCCGGCGGCCCCGCTGCCGTCCACGCCGATGCGGGCGCTGCGCCGGCTGCGGATCACGAACAGCAGGAGCACGGCGGACGGGTCGATCGCCTTCGACGGGACGGTCCTGTACTACACCGACTTCAACCTGGCCGGCCGCGTGCACCGGATGCTGGCCTCGAGCGGCGTCGCGCTCCCCGACCTGAGGATCGGGGTGCGCCGCCCGATCGGGCACATCGCCTACGACGCCAACCGCGACGCGCTGGTCGTGCTCGACAAGGCGTTCGTCGTGTGGAGCGTCTCGCTGCGCACCGGGGCCGTCACCCGGCTGTTCCACGCGCCGCTCAGCGGCCAGTCCGAGGACGACGACGCGAAGACCAACCAGTTCTACGGCTCGATGAGCTACGACAGCGCGACGGACCGGCTGCTGTTCGCCAACGACCAGTCCGACAGCTTCTACGAGTACGACCGGGACGGCCGCGAGCGGCACGCCTGCCCGTCACTCGGCCTGCCGACCCTCATCACGGTCAACGGCAGCAACGGCACGGGCAACCGTGCCAGCATCGCCGGCCTCGTCGCCACCGGGGACGGGCTCGTGTACGTCGAGGCGGAGGACGACTCGACCGTCGTGCGCATCGACCGGTCGTGCCACGTGCTCGCGCAGTTCACCCACGAGTTCTTCACCGAGGCCACCAACGAGAACGACGCCCTCGCCTGCGACACCACGACGTTCGGCGAGCCGGCGGTCTGGCTGCGGGACGCGCAGGCCATGCGGATCGTCGCCTTCTCCGTGGAGTCGGGGTACTGCGCGCTGCCCTCGGCCATCGCCGTCTCCGCGCCCCCCGCGGTCGCGACCGGCGGCTCGGGGCGGGTCTGCGCGACGCTGCGCTCCCGGGCCAAGGGCGCGCCGCTGCCGGGTCAGCACGTCGACCTGCTGGTGGCCGGGCGCGGCATCGGCAGCCCGGTGACCGACCGCCACGGCCGCGCGTGCACCGACTACGTGCCGACCTCGCAGGAGGCAGGGACCGGTACGGCGACCAGCACCGCCCGGCAGCCGGTGCTCGCGGCGTTCCTCGGCACGCCGGCCTACCGGCCCGCCAGCGCGCGCGCCAGCCTCGTCGTGAGCAGGGCCGTCGTCGTACCGGCACCGCCGGCGGTGGAGGCGCAGCCCGCAGCCCCACCGGTGCTGGCAGCGCCACCGCCCCCGCCGCCGGTGCAGCCGCCGCAGCCCCCGCCACCGGCCCCGCAGCAGCAGCCGGTGACCCAGCCGCAGGGCCACCCCGGTGCGCAGCCCGGGGCGATGGGGCAGCTGGGCGCCGCGATGATGCCCGAGGACGAGGCGGAGGCCGCCGCCCAGGGCGGGGACACCCACCTCATGACGGCGGTCGACTGGGAGGGCTACGCGCTGCCGAGCGCCTTCGGCGTCGTCGCCTTCGCGGCGGTGCTCCGCCGGCGGCGGGCGAGCCGGGTGCGGGGCCAGTCAGCGTGAGCGGAGCAGCGCGCCGAGCTCGAAGTGCATGGGGTCGGTCCAGTCCCAGTCGCCGCCCCAGCGGAAGCCCCACCGCTTGAAGATGGCGACCACGCGCGGGTCGATCGTGCCGCGGGTGCCCCGGGCGTTGTGCGGCGCGTCGATGTCGATCGCGATGCCCCAGGTGTGCAGCGACACCGGGTGCGACGGGTCGCGCTCCATGAAGCGCGGGACGTAGCAGCCGCTGAAGGTGTGCACGGTCG
>DATJGA010000055.1:0-3477 GCA_035495395.1 Mycobacteriales bacterium
TCCCGGGCCGGCCACCCGGTGCCCTTCCTCGGCCACGTCGGCGGTGACGACTTCGTCGTGGTGTGCACCCCCGAGCAGGCCGAGCCGTTGTGTGCCGACGCGCTGCGCGAGTTCGACACGCTCTCGCCGTACAAGTACGACTCCGACGACGCGGCCCGCGGCTACCTCGAGGTGACCGACCGGCGCGGCGAGCTGCGCCGCCAGCCGCTGGCCGCGGTGAGCGTCGGCGTGGCCGCGGACCGGGGTGGCGAGCGCGACTTCCGCGCGGTCATCACAGCGGCCACCGAGATGAAGAAGGTGGCCAAGGAGCAGGAGGGCTCCTACGTCGCGGTCGACCGCAGGCACTGACCGCACGCGTGCCAGACTGAGCACCAGTGCCTCACCCCGGGGCGCGACCCGGGGGAGCGGTGAGGGCACAGCGGTGAGCGGCAGCGACGAGGACGCAATGCGCCGCGCGGCCGCCCTCGGAGCGAGCGTGCTCGGCACGACCAGCCCCAACCCGCCGGTGGGCGCCGTGGCGCTCGACGCCGCCGGCCGGGTGGTCGGCGAGGGCGCCACGCAGCCGCCGGGCGGCCCGCACGCGGAGGTCGTCGCCCTGCAGGCAGCGGCCGGGCGCGCGCACACCGTGGTCACCACGCTGGAGCCGTGCGCGCACACCGGGCGCACCGGCCCCTGCAGCCGGGCGCTGCTCGAGGCGGGCGTGCGGCGCGTGGTCATCGGCTGCACCGAGCCGACCCGCGCGGCCGCCGGGGGCGCGGCCGAGCTTCGGGCCGGCGGCGTGGAGGTCGTCGAGGGCGTGCTGGAGGCGGAGGTCGCCCGCGGCGCGCTGTCCGCCTGGCTGCACCGGCAGCGCACCGGCCGCCCGCACGTGACGTGGAAGTACGCCGCCAGCCTCGACGGGCGGTCCGCGGCCCTCGACGGCACCAGCCGCTGGATCACCGGGGAGGCGGCGCGCGCGGACGTGCACCGGCTGCGGGCGGAGAGCGACGCGGTCCTCGTCGGCATCGGCACCGTCCTCGCCGACGACCCCGCCCTCACCGCGCGTCCCGACCCCGGGCACCAGCCGCTGCGCGTCGTCGTCGACCCGAAGGGCCGCACCCCGGCGACGGCGCAGGTGCTCGACGACGCGGCCCCCACGCTGGTCGTGACCCACGGCCCGTCGTACGGCGAGGAGCGCACCCTCGTCCTCGCCCCGGCAGGGGACGGCCGGGTGGACCTGGTGGCGCTGCTCGCCGCGCTGGCCGAGCGCGAGGTCGTGGCGGTGCTGCTCGAGGGCGGCCCCACCCTGGCCGGCTCCTTCGTCGCAGCCGGCCTCGTCGACCGGGTCGTCGGGTACGTCGCGCCGGTGCTGCTCGGTGCGGGTTCCGCTGCCCTGCAGGACAGCGGGGTCGGGACGATCGCGGACGCCGTCCGGCTGCAGCTGGTCGACGTGACCCGCGTCGGCGAGGACGTGCGGCTGACGCTGGAGAGGGGCTGACGACGTGTTCACCGGGATCGTCGAGGAGCTCGGCGAGGTCATCGGGTGGGAGGACCTCGCCGACGCGGCGCGGCTGACCGTGCGCGGCCCGCTCGTCACCAGCGACGCCTCGCACGGCGACTCGATCGCGGTCAACGGCGTCTGCCTCACCGTGGTCACCGCGCAGGACGGCGCCTTCACGGCCGACGTCATGCGCGAGAGCCTGCAGCGCTCCGCGCTGGGCGCGCTGGGCGTGGGCAGCCGGGTCAACCTGGAGCGGGCGGTGCGGCTGTCCGACCGCCTCGGGGGGCACCTCGTGCAGGGCCACGTCGACGGCACGGGCGAGGTCGTGTCCCGCACGCCCTCCGAGCACTGGGACGTGGTGCGCATCACGCTCCCCGAGGAGCTCGACCGCTATGTCGTGGAGAAGGGCTCGATTACCGTGGACGGGGTCTCGCTGACTGTCTCGAACATCGGGACGGGGTTCTTCGAGGTCTCGCTCATCCCCACGACACTGGAGCTCACCACCCTCGGCGCGAAGGCACCGGGAGACCTCGTCAACCTGGAGGTCGACATCACCGCCAAGTACGTCGAGAAGCTCCTGAAGGGCAGGCTCGGGTGACCGTCACGCCGGCGCTGGACACCGTCGAGCGCGCGATCGCGGACATCGCCGCCGGGCGCCCGGTGGTCGTCGTCGACGACGAGGACCGCGAGAACGAGGGCGACATCGTCTTCGCCGCGCAGATGGCCAGCCCCGAGCTCGTCGCCTTCACGATGACCCACTGCCGGGGGCTGCTCTGCGTCCCCCTCGAGGAGGACGTCCTCGACCGGCTGCAGCTCGGGCAGATGGCCCCGCACAACTCCGAGCGGATGCAGACCGCCTTCACCGTCAGCGTCGACGCGCGCGAGGGCGTCACGACCGGCATCAGCGCCGCGGACCGCGCGCACACCATCCAGCTGCTCGCCGACGCCGACACCTCGCCGTACGACCTGGTCCGGCCGGGGCACGTGTTCCCGCTGCGCGCCAAGGCCGGCGGCGTGCTGCGCCGCCCCGGCCACACCGAGGCCGCGGTCGACCTCGCCCGGCTCGCCGGGCTGCGTCCCGCCGGCGTCATCTGCGAGATCGTCAAGGACGACGGCACGATGGCGCGGCTCCCCGAGCTGCGCGAGTTCGCCGACACTCACGGCCTGGCCCTCATCTCCATCGCCGACCTCATCGCCTTCCGCCGCCGCACCGAGAAGCAGGTCGTGCGCGTCGCGGAGGCGAAGATCCCCACGGCCCACGGGGAGTTCACCGCCGTCGGGTACGAGTCGCTGCTCGACCGCACCGACCACGTCGCCCTCGTCCGGGGCGAGATCGGCGACGGCCAGGAGGTGCTCGTCCGGGTGCACTCCGAGTGCCTCACCGGCGACGTGTTCGGCTCGCGCCGGTGCGACTGCGGCCCGCAGCTCGACGCGGCCCTGCGCCGGGTCGCCGAGGAGGGCCGCGGCGTCGTGCTCTACGTCCGCGGGCACGAGGGCCGGGGGATCGGCCTCATGCACAAGCTGCAGGCGTACCAGCTGCAGGACACCGGCCACGACACCGTCGACGCGAACCTCGAGCTGGGCCTGCCCGCCGACGCCCGCGACTACGGCACCGGCGCGCAGATCCTCGTCGACCTGGGCATCCGCACCATGCGGCTGCTGTCCAACAACCCGGCCAAGCGCGCAGGCCTGGAGGGCTACGGCCTGGAGATCGTCGGCCGCGAGCCGCTCCCGGTGCACGCCACCCCCGAGAACCTGCGGTACCTGCGCACCAAGCGCGACCGGATGGGCCACGACCTGCCCGGGCTCGCCGCCTTCGAGGACGAGCCGACCGACGGCAGCACCGACGACGCCATCGGCGCGCCCGCGTGAGCGGTGCGGGAGCTCCCGGCACGGCTGCGTTCGACGCCAGGCAGCTGACGCTGGCGGTGGTGGCCACCCGCTGGCACGAGCAGATCACCGCGGCGCTGCTCGACAGCGCGCTCCGCACCGCCGCC
>DATJGA010000056.1:0-24947 GCA_035495395.1 Mycobacteriales bacterium
CGGTGAACGGGCCGTCCGCGCCCACCGCGCCGAGGGAGCCGAGCGCGACCGGCTGTGGGCGCGCTGGGCCGAGATCGACAAGGACCTCGAGGCGTACGCCGCGCGCCGTCCGCACGAGACCGCCGTCGTGGTCCTCGAACCCGCCGGCCGCGGGAGCTGACGTGCTCGAGCTGCGTGAGGTGTCCAAGGCGTACGGCGAGGTGCGTGCCCTGGACGGCTGCAGCTTCGAGGTGACCCCGGGTCGGCTCACCGGGTTCGTCGGTCCCAACGGCGCCGGCAAGACCACCGCGATGCGGGTCGTCTTCGGCCTCGTGGCGCCGGACGAGGGGACGCTCGCCTGGCAGGGCGCTCCGGTCGACGTCGACGTCCGGCGGCGCTTCGGGTACATGCCCGAGGAGCGCGGCCTGTACCCGCGCATGCGGGTGCGCGACCAGCTCGTCTTCTTCGGCCGGCTCTCCGGGCTGTCGCCGTCTGCGGCGGGACGCGCGGCCGACCGATGGCTCGGCACGATGGGGTTGGCGGACCGCGCCGGGTCGCGGCTCGACGACCTGTCGCACGGCAACCAGCAGCGGGTCCAGCTCGCCACGGCGCTGCTGCACGAGCCCGACCTGGTCGTGCGCGACGAGCCGTTCTCCGGCCTCGACCCGCTGGCGATGGAGTCGATGTCCTCGATGCTCCGCGAGGTCGCCGGGTCCGGCGCCGCCGTGCTGTTCTCCAGCCACCAGCTCGATCTCGTGGAGCACCTGTGCGAGGACGTGGTCGTGATCGACTCCGGACGCGTGGTGCTGCGCGGGCGGCTGGCCGAGATGCGGACGGCGGCGCCGTACCGGTTCGTCGACGTGACCACGCACGGCGACCTCGACCGGCTGCTGCAGCTGGACGGCGCCAGCGTCGCTGCGCGCACCGAGGGGCAGGTGCGCCTGCGCGTCCCCCGCGGGGTCGACCCCGCCGCGGTCCTGCAGGCGATCGGCAGCGACGTCGAGCGGGTCAGCTACGAGCCGCCGACGCTGTCCGAGCTGTTCCGCGCGGCTGTCGGCCACGACGGTGCAGGAGACGACGATGCGCAGACCTGAGGGGTGGCAGCGCGCCTGGGTCGTGGCCGCACGGGAGATCCGGGAGCGGGCCCGGACCCGGACCTTCCAGTGGTCGACCGTCTTCGCGGTGCTGGCGATGGTCGCGATCGTCGTCGTGCCGTCGCTGGGGTCGGACGGTCCCAAGACCTACCGGGTGGGCTTCGCGGGGACCGTCGCAGCCGGCTCGGCGGACGCGGTGGGCGCCCAGGCGAAGGCGGCCGACGCGCGGGTGCGGACGACGGTCTACGACACCGTCGCAGCGGGGGAGCAGGCGGTCCGTGCGCGCAAGGTGGACGTGCTGCTCGTGGACGGCACACGGCTGGCGTGGCGGATCCGCGCCGACGCCACCCTGGGGGCCCTGGTCGCCAACGCCGTGCAGGCGGTGCAGGTCCGCGACCGCGCGGCGGAGCAGGGCCTGTCGATCGCGCAGGTGGGCCGGCTGCTCGCCCCCGTGGCCATGACGAACGACGTGCTCGGCAGCGCCGCCGGGGTCGACGACAGCGCCAGGGACGTCGCGTTCTGGGCGGTCGTGCTGCTCTTCCTGTCCGTCTCGATCTACGGGCAGATGGTGCTGACGGGCGTGGTCCAGGAGAAGCAGACGCGGGTCGCCGAGGTGATGCTGTCGCGGATGCGGCCGCGGGAGCTGCTCGCCGGCAAGGTGCTCGGGATCGGTGCGCTCGGCCTGGCCCAGTTCGCGCTGATCGTCCTCACCGCGGGCGTGTCGCTGACGGCGGTGGACAGCGTCGACGCGCCGCACGTCGCCACGTCCTTGTGGGTGTGGCTGGTCGTCTGGTTCGTCCTGGGCTACGCCTTCTACAGCGTCGTGTACGCGGCCTTCGGCGCGCTCGCCTCGCGGGTCGAGGACGCGAGCAGCGCGGCCGCGCCGATCAGCATCGTCATGTTCGCCGGCTACCTCGCCGCGTTGTCCGCGCTCGAGTCGCCCGACTCGTCCCTGGCGACGGTGCTGTCCTTCCTCCCGCCGACCGCGCCGATGTCGATGCCGCTCCGGATGACGCTCACCTCCGTACCGGTCTGGCAGCCGGTCGCGGCGGCGCTGCTCACCGCTGCCAGCGTCTGGCTGCTGGTGCGCGTCGCGGGCCGCGTGTACACCGGGGCGATCCTGCGCAGCGGCACCCGGATCCCGCTGCGCGCGGCGTGGCACGGCGGGACGCAGCACGGCTAGTCGGACCGGGGCCGGAAGTGCCATTCCGTGAGGACCTTCGGCCCTGGCGGGAGAGGACCAAAGGACGCACGCTGACCACCTCCGCGGGGGCTGGGAGCCCGGGGCGGCTCCGCTCGTCGTACCGACGCAGCTCACGTGGGACGTGAGCGAGGTGCCTCCCATGCAGACGACGAGCGTTCTCTCGAGGCTCGGCGGCTGGTCCTGCCGCCGCCGGCGGATCGTGCTGGCGGCCTGGGCGGTCGTCTTCGTGCTCGGGATCGGGGTCGGCGGTCAGGTCTTCGGCCGGCTGGCCGACACCAACGGCAGCAGCAGCGCGGAGTCGATCAAGGGACTGAACCTCTGGGAGGACGCCACCCAGACCGAGCTCGGCGTCATCGCCGTCGTCGACGGACCCGCGGTGACCGACCCCGGCGTGCGTGCCGCGGTGCTTGCGGCCAAGGACCGGGTGTCCCGGGTCGAGGGCGTCACCTCCGTCACCACCGCGTACGACGCGGCCGACCCGAGGCTGCGGTCCACCGACGGGCGCGCGAGCCTGATGCTCGTCGACGTGAAGCGGATCGAGTCGAACGACTCGGCCACCGTCGAGAGGCGGGTCGACGCGATCCGCGACGTGCTGAAGGGCAGCGTCCCGGGAGCGACCGTCAAGGTCGGCGGCGACCTGGCGATGCAGCGGGACGCGAACAAGCAGGTCTCCACCGACCTGCTCATGGGTGAGCTGATCGCGCTGCCGCTGCTGCTCGTCGCGCTGACGTTCGTCTTCCGCGGCGTGCGGGTCGCGCTCATCCCTGTGCTGGGCGCGCTGGTGACGGTGTCCGGTGCGCTGCTCCTTCTGCTCGGCAGCACGTACCTGTTCGACGTCGGGGGGTACGCGATCGACGTGGTCATCCTGTTCGGGATCGCGCTCGCGGTCGACTACAGCCTGCTCATCGTGAGCCGGTTCCGCGAGGAGCGCGGCATGGGCGCTGCACCGGCCGAGGCGGCGGCACGCAGCGCCGCCGCAGCCGGTCGGACCGTCACGTTCTCAGCGTTCACCGTCATCGCCTCGCTCGCCGGCCTGTTCGTCTTCGGCGACCCGCTCTTCACCTCGCTGGCCGCCGGGGGCATCGTCACGGTGCTCATCGCCCTGCTCGCCGGGCTGACGCTCGTACCGGCCCTGCTCGGCCACTGGGCGCACAAGGCGGGCGCCAGCACGCGGCTGGCGGCGGACCAGGGCTTCTTCGGCCGGCTCGCGCAGCGCGTCCAGCGGCGCCCGGTGCTCGTCGCGCTCGGTGCGACGGCCGTGCTGCTCGCGGCCGCCATCCCGTTCCTCGGCGCCAACCTCGGCAACGGCGACCCCCGCTCGTTCCCCACGTCCCTGGAGAGCCGCCAGGTCGCCGACCGCCTGCAGTCGGGCTTCCCGGCCAAGCAGGCCGACCCGATCGTCGTCGTCGGGCACCGCGACAGCGCCGACCCGGAGGTGGCCTCCTACGCGCAGTCGCTGCGTGCGCTCCCGGGCGTCGCCGACGTGTCCGTCGAGTCCGGCCTGCGCAGCGGCCTGTCGGCCATCGACGTGGTGCCGAGCGGCTCGGTGCAGAGCAAGGTGGCGCAGGACCTCGTCGCGACGCTGCGCGACAACCGGCCCGGGTACGACAGCCAGGTGACCGGCATGGCGGCGTACCTCGTGGACTTCAAGCACCAGATCGCGTCCCGGCTGCCGTTCGCGCTCGGGCTCATCGCGCTGGTGACGTTCGTCCTGCTGTTCCTCATGACCGGCTCCGTCCTCGTGCCGCTCAAGGCCCTCGTGATGAACACGGTGTCGCTCGGCGCGACGTTCGGCGCCCTCGTCTGGGTCTTCCAGGACGGGCACCTGTCCGGGCTGCTGGGCTTCGAGTCCTACGGCACGATCGAGCTCTGGGTCCCCGTCGTCGTCTTCGTGTTCGCGTTCGGGCTGAGCATGGACTACGAGGTCTTCCTGCTCTCCCGGATCAAGGAGTGCTACGACGAGACCAAGGACAGCGGGCGCGCCGTCGCCGTGGGTCTTCAGCGCTCGGGGCGCATCATCACGTCCGCGGCCGCGCTGGTCATCATCGTCTTCCTCGGCTTCGCAGCCGGGAAGAGCCTCGGGATCAAGGAGATGGGCCTGGCGCTCGCGATTGCCGTCGCGGTCGACGCGACGATCGTCCGGTGCTTGCTGGTGCCCGCGACCATGACGCTGCTGGGTACGGCGAACTGGTGGGCCCCGGGACCGCTGCGCCGGCTGCACGACCGGCTCGGCTGGAGCGAGGCGCCGCGGGTCATCGACCTCACCGACGGCGAGAGCCGCGACTCGGCTGTCGCGAGGGGTGTCCGCGAGGGGGCCGCCGGTCGGTGAGCCCTAGCGGGACTCGGCGACGGCGCTCTCCTCCCGACCGTCGCGCTGCGAGGGCAGCCCGTCGACGTCCTGCGCAGGCTGCCGCCACAGCGGGCTCGGCCACCACATGACGCTGCCCAGGTCGAGCGTCAGCGAGGTCACCAGCACCGAGCGGACGACGAGGGTGTCGAGGAGGACGCCGAGCGCGACCGCGAAGCCGATCTCGGCGAACGCCGTCAGGGGGAGCGTCGCCAGTACGGCGAACGTGCCAGCGAGGACGAGGCCCGCAGATGTGATGACGCCGCCGGTCGCAGCCAGGCCGGTCAGGGCTCCGCGCCGGGTGCCGTGCTTCACCGACTCCTCGCGCACGCGCGTCATGAGGAAGATGTTGTAGTCGATCCCCAGCGCCACCAGGAAGACGAACACGAACAGCGGCAGGCCGGTGTCGGCGGCGCCGAACCCGAGCACGTGGTTGAAGAACAACGCGCTGATGCCCAAGGCCGTGCCGAACGAGAGCACGACCGTCGCGATGAGCACGAGGGGTGCGACGACGGCCCTCAGGAGCACGCCCAGGATGACGAAGACGACCAGCAGGACGAGCGGGATGATCAGCCGGGTGTCGTGCTTCGTCGCGCGGTTGACGTCGAGGGTGATCGCGGTGCCGCCCCCGACCTTGGCGTCGTCGCCACCGGCCCGGTGCACGGCGGCCCTGACGCGGTCGATGGTGCGGAAGCCGGCGGCGCTGTCCGGCGCCGCGGTCATCGTGCCCTGCAGGTACGCCTCGCCGTTGCGCACCACCGGGGCGCTGACGTCGACGATGCCCGGTGTCGCGGCGAACGCGGACCGCACTGCCGAGCTCACGCGCTCCTTGGCGAGGACGACGACGGGGGTCCCCGAGCCGGCGGGGAAGTGCTGGGCGAGCACCTTCTCGCCGACGACGGAGTCGACCGTGGCGCGGAAGGCCTGCTCGTTGGTCAGGCCGTTGGCGCGCAGGTCGAGGGCCCCGAAGGAGAAGGCGCCGAGGACGAGCGCGGTCGCGATCCAGACGCGACGCGGGTGCGGCGCGATGCGGGCGCCGACGCGAGACCAGACGCCGTGGGTGGTCGGGTCGTCGGAGCCCTCGGCCGGCCGACGCGGCCAGAAGACCCAGCGGCCGCAGCAGACCAGCAGCGCCGGCAGCAGCGTGAGCCCGGCCACGAGAGCGACCGCCACCCCGAGGGCCGCCACCGGGCCGAGCCCGCTCGTGGAGTTCATCTCGGCGACGGTGAGGCAGAGCATGCCGAGGACCACGGTGCTGCCGCTGGCGACGATCGCCGGGCCGGCGCGGTGCAGGGCCAGCGCCATCGCCTCGTGCCGGTCGTGGTGGCGCCGCAGCTCCTCCCGGTACCTCGCGATGAGCAGCAGCGCGTAGTCGGTGCCGGCCCCGAACACCAGCACCGTGAGGATGCCGTAGCTCTGGCCGTTGACGGTGAGACCGGCCTTGGTGAGCAGGTAGATGAGCCCCTGCGCCACCCCGAGCGCCCCGCCGGTGGCGAGCACGGGCAACAGCCAGAGCACCGGGCTGCGGTACGTCAGCAGCAGGATGACGATGACGACGCCGAGCGCGGCGAACAGGAGCGTGCTGTCCAGTCCCTCGAAGGCGTCTGCGGAGTCCGCCGCGAAGCCGGTGGGACCGGACACGTGCACGGTGAGGCCCGGGTCGCCGGCCGTGATCGCCCGGATCCGGTCGACGAGGTCGGGCGCCTTCTGCCAGCCGTTGTGCCCGAGGTCGAGCGGGACGATCGTCTGCGCGGCCTGGCGGTCGGCCGAGACGAGCGGACCGGTGACGACCCCGTCGATGGTGCCGACGCCGCGGAACTGCGGCGCGTCCGCGGCGATCTTCCGGAGGTCGGCCTCCGAGAGGCCGCCGGCCCGGCTGTAGACGACGACCGCCTCGTAGGTGTTGGGCGACTTGAACGCCGCCTGGAGGTCGAGTGCCTGCGTCGACTCGGCGCTGCCCGGGAGCCACGACTTCGTGTCGTTCTTCTGGGCGCCGGACAGCTTGCTGGCCAGCCCGCCCATGCCGAGGATCAGCACCAGCCAGAGGCCGACCACGACCCACTTCGACCTGCGCCCGACGATCATCCGCGTCGCCACGTTGCTCACGTCGTCTCCCGTCGCCCGGAGAAGGCCCAGGCTACCGACGTACCGGTGTGGTGGTTGGATGTTGTCCGACCCAGGAGGACGCGTGAACGAAGGACGTGCCGCCGCGGAGGCGGGCTTCGACCCCGCTCGACTCGAGCGCCTCGACCGCCACTTCGCGGGGTACGTCGACGACGGCCGGCTCGCCGGGTGGGAGCTCGCGCTGACGCGTCACGACGGTGTCGTGCACACGAGCAGCTACGGGTGGCGCGACCGCGAGGCCGAGGTGCCGGTCGACGGCAAGACGGTGTGGCGCATCGCCTCGATGACCAAGCCCATCACCGCGGTCGCGGCGATGTCGCTGTGGGAGGAGGGGGCCTTCGAGCTCACCGACCCCATCAGCCGGTGGCTGCCGGAGTTCGCGCAGCCGCAGGTGTACGTGAAGGGCAACCACCTCAACCCCTTCACGGCGCCGAGCCAGGAGCCGATCCGCGTGTGGCACCTGCTCAGCCACGCCTCGGGGCTGAGCGCGGGCTTCATGTACACGCACGTCGTCGACCACCTCTACCGCGCCGCCGGCTACGAGTGGGGCGCCCCGCCCGGGTCGACGCTCGCGGACTGCGTCCGCGACTGGGCCGCGCTCCCGCTGCGCTTCGAGCCCGGCACCGCCTGGGGGTACGGCGTGTCGACGGACGTGCTGGGACGACTGCTCGAGGTGGTGACCGGCAAGACCCTCGACGAGGTGTTCACCGAGCGGGTGCTGCGCCCGCTGGGCATGGACGACACCGGCTTCTTCGCCGAGGGCCCCCGAGCCGACCGGCTCCCGGCGGTCTACCAGCGCGACCCCGTGACCGGTGCGGCGCTGCGCAACGACGCGATGAGCCAGACCGGCCGGGTGATGCCGACGGTGCTCTCCGGCGGTGGCGGCCTGGTGAGCACCCTCGACGACTACACCCGCTTCACCCGCATGCTGGCGCTGGAGGGCGAGCTCGACGGCGTCCGCCTGCTCACGCCCGCCACGGTGCGCCTCATGCGGCAGAACCACCTGCCGGGCGACCTCGGCCAGGTGTCGACCGGCGGCTTCGCCGAGACGACCTTCGACGGGGTCGGCTTCGGCCTCGGCTTCGCCACCGTGCTCGACCCCGTCAAGCTGCGCTCGCCCAGCTCGCCGGGGGAGTTCTACTGGGGCGGCGCCTACAGCACCGCGTTCTGGGTGGACCCGGTCACCGGCATCACCTGCACCTTCATGGCGCAGCTGTTCCCGTCGAGCACCTACCCGATCCGGGCGCAGCTCCGGCAGCTGGTCTACAGCGCCTTCACCGGCTGAGCCGCGTCGACCTCGGCCAGGAAGCCGAGCACCTCCAGGGTGGGCGCGTCGCCCACCTCCACGAGGTAGTTGTGCCCGCAGCCCTCGTACTCGACGAGCCGGCTGTCCGGCAGCGTCGCGGCGAGCTCGCGCCCCCACTCGACGGGCACGATGGGGTCCTCGGTGCCGTGCAGGACGAGCGCCGGCATCGTCAGTGCCGCCAGGTCGGACAGGCTGCCCTGGTAGGCGCGCAGCGCGTCCTGCTGGGCGACGAGGGCCTGTGGCACCGCGGTGTCCTCGAGGATGGCCCGGTGGTTGCGCGTCCTCGCCTCGGGCGGGCAGACCGAGCCGTACGCCGTGCTGTCCGCGAGGTCCTTCCGGGAGGCCGCCAGCAGGGCGTCGTTCACCTCGATCGGGGCGCGCGGCTTGTCGGGGGTGAGGACGCAGGTGCAGCCCAGCACGAGCGACCGCACCCGCTCCGGCGCCGCCTTGGCCAGCTCCAGCGCGAGGACGCCGCCGAGGCTGATGCCGTAGACGTGCGCGGTCTCCAGGCCGGCTGCGTCGAGCACCGCCAACGCGTCGGCGGCGAGGTCCTCGATGCTCACCCCGGGGCGCCAGCTGCTACGGCCGGTGCCCTGGTTGTCGAAGGAGACCAGCGCGTGGTGCGCGCGCAGCAGGGGCAGCGCCGGGTACCACATCGCGCTGCTGTAGACCGCGCCCATGACGAGCAGCACCGGGCTGCCGGACCCGGTCTGCTCCCAGTGCAGGTGGTACCCGTCCCGCTGAAGCAGGCTCATGCGCCGACGGTGCGACGGTTGAGCACCGCTGCCGGTCGGCTGAGCTCGACGTACCAGCTGCCCTGGGTGAGGGGCGTCTGGATCGCGGGCGCCGCGGCAGCGCCCGAGGGCGGGGTGCACTTGCTGTAGAAGGTCCGCCCGGTGACGTAGCCGGTCTTGGTGAAGATGTGCGCGGGCCGGCTGGGGAAGTGGCCGAGGGTGTAGCGCTGCCCGCAGTCGGCGTAGGCGTACGTGCCCATGCTCTCGTCGGCGTCGAGGTGGTCGGGGTCCCACCAGTAGACGCTGGCTGCCTTCGGGAAGGAACGGCGCCCGGGGTCGTCGTAGTCGCCCACCATGGCCCAGCTCTCGCGGTGGCTGGTGCCCACTGCGGGGATGTCGAGGTAGGCCTTGGCGAGCGACTCCCGCGTCAGGTGCGGCCCGTTGAGCTGCACCGCGGCGACCGCGTGCGAGATCATCTCCCAGTAGATGTGGCAGTACAGCGGGTGCGCGACGTAGCCGGAGTCGACGCTGGCCACCGCCTTGTAGCACTCCATGTCGCTCGGGGCGAGGTTCACCTCGGCGATGTTCAGGCCGAAGGTGTGGCCGAGCTCCTCGACCGGCACGTCGCGGGTGAGGTAGGCGTCCTGGTCGAGCCCGCCCCAGCCGGTGGTGATCCACTCGGGGTAGTAGCCGATCCCCTCCGCCTGGATCTCGATCGCCATCGCGTCGACGATGTCGGTGTTGAGGATGACCGAGGAGACGTTCTCGCTCTGCAGCTTGAGCAGCGCCTGCTGGATCTCGTTCGCCATGTCGACGCCGGGTGCCTGGTCCAGCGGCGCGACACCGCAGGTCTTCAGGCCGGAGAGCAGCGTCGGGCCGGAGTTCGCCCAGGGCAGGGCGATCTCGATCGCGCCCCACGTGCGGTCCTTCTTCGGGTCGAAGGTCGCGTTGCCCGTCCTCACGCCGGCGATCGGCGGGTGCCCCTTGACCTGCTTGCAGATCCACTCGGCGGTGAGCTTCGCGGCCAGCGTCGGGCTGACCTGGCTCCAGGAGTAGCCGACCGGTCGCCGGGCCTGGTAGTACGACTCGATCGGGGCGAGCCACGAGTCGTTGACCACGTGGGCCTTCGCGTACTCGTCGATCTCGCCCTGGGTGCCCTCGATCTGCGCGGCGATCGGGTGGTACTTGGAGATCGCGTCCGTGGTGTCGGACCGCTGGGTCGACTCGTCGGCGGTCGCGCTGCCCTCGGTGGCGTAGGCGAGCTGCAGCTTGCGGTTGTACGTCATCGCGTGCTTGTTGAAGTACTTCTGGATGTCGTTCAGCGTCCGCAGCTGGGCCGAGGAGCGCGCGGTCGCGTCGTTGATGACGCCGTCGGTCTGCTGCTGGCCGTAGAACGACACGACCATGCTGTACGTCGTGGAGGTGACCCCGGGCTGGGTGCTGCCGCCGTTGTTGCCGATGAACGCCGCCTGGCAGGGCGGCGCGTAGACCGAGTCCCACTGCCGCGGCGGGTCCCAGTTGGTGGCGCAGGTGACGGTGCTGCCGCCGGTCTTCTCCGGCGGTGTCGCCACCGGTACGGCGGTCGGCGGCGGCGTCGGCTTGCCGGCGCCCTCCTGGCCCGCGGTGTTGCTGCCGGGCTGGAACTGGGTCTTGATGAGGCTCTGCGCCTTGGCGTTCGGCGGCGCGTCGGGGGAGTACTCGCTGCCGCTCTGCGTGGTGTCGGGCGGCGGGCGCAGCGCGGAGGGCAGCACGAAGGCGACGACGAGCAGGGCCATGGCGGCGTACCCGGCGGGGACCAGCCGGTTCACCGCCTTGCTGCGCGTCGAGCGCCGGTCACGCGCCACGCCGGCCCGCCTTCGTCCTGGTCGGGCGCGCGGGGGAGCCGTTGTGCTGCGGCTCCGGCTGCGCCCCGACGATCCGCAGCGCGATGTCGGAGTACGACGCGCACAGCGCCTCGGCGGTCACGCCGTACGCGTAGGGGAACCAGCCGGCGAGGCCGACCCCGAGGCTCCAGAAGACCACGGTGATGGCGTCGTCGTCAGGGTTGCTGAAGGTGCCGGTGCGACGGCCGCGGTCGAGGACGTCGCGCAGGATGCGCGCCGACTGCAGGCGGGCCGACTGGTCGCGCTCGAAGGCCGCGGGCGACAGGTTGCGCACCTCGCCGTTGACGATGCGGGTCAGCCGCGGGAACTCGCACGTCATCGTCACCAGCGCGGACATCGCGGCGGTGAGCTGGGCACGCGGGTCGTCGCCGACGTCCATGACGGCGGCGATCTGGCGCCGGCTGAACTCGGTGTGCCCGAGCTCGCTCAGCGCGTCGAGCATGGCCTGCTTGGAGGCGAAGCTCTTGTAGAGGCTGGCCGACTTGATGCCCACCAGCGCGGCGATGTCGCGCACCGACGTGGCGGCGTAGCCGATGTCGCCGAAGAGCTCCACGCAGGCGGACAGGATCGCGTGCTGGCTCGGGGTGAAGCGGTCCGTCGCCGGCAGCCCGCGGGGGTCGAGGTCGCTGCGCCACGGCAGGTTCGCCGACGACGTGGTCACGAGGGAAGCAGCCTCGGAGAGCGCTCCGGCCGACGTGGACACGGCGGTCAGTCTGCTTCCGGGCACCGGGGCTGTCAAGGACGACTGGGGTAGCGCTCGCTAGCCGTACGCCGTGCTCTCGAGGCATCGCTCGTGGAAAACCCTTGTGCGATAGGCGATCTTGGAAGCGCATATCGGACACCGCGAGAACGGGCTCGCGAAACAAGGTGCTATCAAGTGCTAGCCAAACCCTGTGACCGCGGTTACATTGGCCGACGTGCTGGCCGCGAGAACCCAGAGTCGTGCGCCGCGCCAGGGCCGTTCGAGTGCGCTGTCCCGGCGTGTGGTCGCGGCTGCTGCCGTCGCGCTGCTGGCGTCGGGGTGCCTGCTGCACACGAAGACCTCGGAGGGGCGCGCGCTGCACCGGGCGCCGCAGGTGCTCGCCCGCGCGCAGAGCGTGGGCCTGTCCCTGACGGTGTCCTCGCGGCTGGCCCGGGTCGGCTCCCTCACCAGCCTTCCCGCACCCGACCCCGGCTTCCACGTCGACGGGGTGCTCGACCTCACGACCGGCCGCGCGGCGTACACGGACGCGGGCCGCACGGTGGCCGTCTTCGACCGCAAGCACGTCTTCGCGCTGCGGCCGCACGCCCGCCCGACGGACGCCCGTCCGTGGGTCGAGGTGGCGGTCGACGAGGACCTCCAGGACCTCGTGCTCGACCCGGGTGCGCTGCCGCCGTCGCTCGCGCTGCGCGCGCTGCGGCCGTCGGTGCTCGTCGACGCGCTCGCCGGCGCGCTGACGGGCAGCATCGAGCGGCGTGGTCAGGAGGACGTCGACGGAACGCCCACGACGAAGTACACGGCCCGCTTCGACCTGACCCAGGCGCTGGCCGAGAGCACCCGGCACCGCTACTCGCAGCACGACCAGGACGACCTGGCCAAGCTCTTCGAGGTGCTGGGGGTCAAGGAGGACGCCCTCAACGACGGCGCCGTGTGGCTCGACGCGCAGGGCGCTCCGCGCCGGCTGCAGCTGGCACTGCGCGAGTCCCCGACCCCGCAGAGCCTCATCCTGCTGCTGGTCGACCTGCGGCTGACCCCGCGGTCGGAGCCGGTCCTCATCGACGTGCCGGCGGTCAGCGCGGTCACGACCGTCCCGTCGCTGTTCCAGTTCCTCCAGCCGCTCAAGCCCGGGGCCGCCGCGTGAGCCGGGTCGCGCAGCTGCGCCGCGCCGCTGCTCCCGTGCTCTTCCTCCTGCTCGCCGTCGCTGCCGGCCGGCTGGTGACCGTCGTGCACGGCACCTCCACCGCGCCCTGGGGCATCCTCCTCGGGTACGGCGCGGTCTTCGGCTGCGGCACCGCCCTGTCCAGCGTGGGCCTCGTCCTCGTCTACCGCTCGGCGCGCATCATCAACTTCAGCCAGGCGTCGTACGGCGTGAACGCGGCGCTGCTCTTCCTCCTGCTCACGACGGGGAAGGGCTGGAACTACTGGGTCGCGCTCGGGGTGAGCGTGCTCGCGACCGCTTCGGTCGCCTTCCTCGTCGAGCTGCTCGTGCTGCGGAAGTTCGCCAAGGCGCCGCGCCTGGTGCTCACCCTCATCACGGTCGTCCTCGTGCAGATCTTCGCGGCGGTCACGATCCTGCTGCCGCGGGCGTTCGGCTACTCGCCCCCCAAGAACGGCCTGCCCTACGTGCGGCTGCCCTCCTTCCCCGCGCGCACGCCCTTCGACCGCACCCGCTTCCACTGGGCCGGGGCGCCCTTCAACGGCGACCACGTCGCGCTCGTCGTGGCCACGCTCGTGATGGTGCTCGCCCTGGGCCTGTTCCTGCGGAAGAGCCGTCTCGGCACGGCGATCCGCGGCGCGGCGGAGAACTCGTCGAGGGTCGAGCAGCTCGGGGTCAGCACCGGGGTGCTCTCCTCGACGACGTGGGTGCTGGTCGCCGTGCTGTCCGCGGTCGGCGCGATCCTCGCCACGACTGCCCAGGGGGGCACCCTCCAGCAGTACTCGCAGAGCGCGGACGCGGCCTACGGCCCGCTGATGGTCGCGCTCACCGCCGCCGTCATCGCCCGGCTCGAGAGCCTGCCGATGGCGTTCGCCGCCGCCTTCGGCCTCACCGTCTTCGAGCAGGGCCTGACCTGGTCGTTCAACAACGACCAGGCGGTCCTCAACCTCGTCCGGTTCGGCCTCATCCTGCTCGTGCTGCTGCTGCAGCCGACGCGCCGCTCGCGCACCGACGCGGCGTCCTCCAGCAGCTGGGCCGGCAGCGAGGAGATCCGCGCCATCCCGTCGGTGCTGCAGCGGCTGCCCGCCGTGCAGACCGGCGTACGGCGGGCGCGCTGGGTGTTCGGCGGGCTGCTGCTGGCCTACCCGTTCGTGGTGTCGCCGGGGCAGCTCTCGCTCGGCACGACCTACGTCATCTACGCGATCGTCGGGGTCTCCATCGTCATCCTCACCGGCTGGGCCGGCCAGGTGAGCCTCGGCCAGTTCGCGCTCGTCGCGGTCGGGGCGCTCACCGGGGCGTGGGTGATCGGCGACCTGCACCTGCCGTTCGGGCTGGCGCTGGTGGCGGGCACCGTCGTGTCCGCGCTGGTCGCGGTGCTCGTCGGGCTGCCGGCGCTGCGGCTGCAGGGGCTCTACCTCGCGGTCACCACGCTGGCGCTGGCGACGACGACGGCCGGCCTGATCGGCTCGCACCGCTTCCTCGAGCCGCACCTGCCCAGCGCGGTGGGCCGGCCCCAGATCCTCGGGCTCGACCTCAACACGAACCTGCGCGGCTACTACTACCTCTGCGTGGCCGCGACCGCGCTGGCCGTCCTCACCGCGGCACGGCTCCGCCGTACCCGCACGGCGCGGCTGCTCATCGCGATGCGCGACAACGAGCGGATGGCGCAGGCCTACGGCATCAACCTCGTGCGCACCCGGCTCATCGCGTTCGCGCTCTCGGGCGGCATGGCCGGCTTCGCCGGCGTCCTGTACGTGGTCCAGCAGCGCGCGGTGACGGCCGGCTCGTACGGGCCGCAGCTCTCGGTCTCGATGTTCCTCATGGCCGTGCTCGGCGGCCTGGGCTCGGTCTACGCGGTCCTCGCCGGGGCGGCGTACTTCGCGATCTGCGCGACGGTGGTGTCCGGCACCCTCGCCACGCTGCTGACCGGCGGCATCGGGGTGCTGCTGGTCATGCTGTTCTTCCCGGCCGGCCTCGGCGCGATGGGCTACTCGGTGCGCGACGCCTGGCTGCGCAGGGTGGCGCAGCGCTACCGCATCTACGTCCCGAGCCTGGCCGGTGACCGCATCAAGCGCGGCGAGGAGGCGCTGGTGCCCATCGCCGCCGGCACCGAGCGCGAGCCGCTGCCCGAGCGGTACCGCGTGCCCTCGCGGATCAGCGAGTTCGGGCGCTCGCAGCAGCTGGCGAAGGCGTGGCGGTACTGATGGCCATCCGCAGGCCTGCGACAGGCGAACCCGGCAGGGCACCGCTGGCGCTGCTGACGATCCTGAGCTTCACGGACACCCTCGGGGTGGCCACGTTCGTGCTGCTCCTGCCCGAGATCCGGGACTACTACGGCGCGAGCCTGGCCCGCGTCCAGGTCATGGTGACGATCGCGGCCCTGCTCCCGCTGCTGATCTCGGTCCCCATCGGCTTCCTGTCGGACCGGGCCAGGCGCTCGATCCTCCTGGGGATCGGCTTCACCCTCTCCGGGCTGTTCGCGATCGGCTCGGCCTTCGCGCCCGGCCTGCTCGTCCTCGGGGTCATGCGGCTGGGGGCGGGGCTGGGGCAGTGCTTCGAAGGTGGCACCCAGTCGCTGGTGAGCGACACCTACCCGCTGCAGCGGAGGGGTGCCGTCCTCACCGTGGTGGCCATGGCGGTGCCCGCGGGCGCGTGCTTCGGCCCGCTGCTCGCCGGCTTCGTCGGCCAGCACTACGGCTGGCAGGTCCCGTTCCTGCTCGCCGGGATCCCCACCCTGCTGCTCGCGGGCTGGGTGTTCCGGCTGTCGAACCCTCCGCGCGGTGGCCAGGAGCGGCGGGCGCAGGGCGCCGACGAGGTCGCCGTGGCGACCGAGGACGCCCCGCCCGGGTGGACCGAGGGCTGGCGCATCGCCCGCAGCGTGCGCACGCTCGTGCGGCTGTGGGCCTCCTTGCCGTTCCTCGTGGGCAGCGGCCTGGTGGTGCTCCGCGAGACACCGTTCCTCTTCCACGACGAGTTCCACCTGTCGACCAGCCAGCGCGGGCTCGTGACGGCGGGGCAGAACGGCGCCGCCCTGCTGACCCTGGTCCTGCTGACGCCGATGATGCGGAGGCTGGCCGCGCGCGCCCCGGCCCGGTTGCTGACCTTCGGCGGTCTGCTCGCCACCGCGGCGGCGGCCCTGATGGTGGTCATGGCGGTCTCGCCGTGGCTGTGGCTGACGATCCTGGCGCTGGTCGGTGTCGGCGTCGTGACGGCTCCGCTCTGGCCGATCATCCTCTCCCTCGTCTCGCTGACGGTCCCCGCGCGGGCACGCGGGTTCGCCCTCTCGTTCGGCTCGCTGTTCGTCGCCCTCGGGCTCTTCGCCAACCCGATCGTCGCGGTTCTCGCCCAGGACAAGGGCGTGCGCTGGGGGATCGCGGCCATCGCGCCGGTGTTCCTCGTCGGCGCGCTCATCGTGGCGAGCGCCGGCGCGAGCGTCGGTGCGGACATCCGTGCTGCCGCTGCTGCCGCGATGGCAGGCGAGGTCGTGCGCCGCGGCCGCGAGGAGGGCAGCGTGAAGCTGCTCGTCTGCCGCGACCTCGACGCCGGCTACGGCCAGGTGCAGATCCTGTTCAACCTCGACCTCGAGATCGAGGAGGGCGAGATCGTCGCCCTGCTCGGGACCAACGGCGCGGGCAAGTCGACGCTGCTGTCGGCCATCAACGGCAGCAACCCGGCCAGCAACGGTGCCGTGCTCTTCGACGGCGAGCCGATCACGCAGCTGCCGGCGAGCGAGCACATCCGGCGGGGCATCGTGTCGGTGCCCGGCGGCAAGGCGATCTGCCCGGGCCTCACGGTGCAGGAGAACCTCGACCTCGCGCTGTGGGCGCGCGGCGACGACAGCGACGCCGACGAGCGGCTGGCCCGCGTGTACGGGTACTTCCCGCGGCTCAAGGAGCGCGAGCACGAGCCCGCCGGCAACCTCTCCGGCGGTGAGCAGCAGATGCTCGCGCTGTCGCAGGCGTTCATCGTCCGGCCGCGGCTGCTCATGATCGACGAGCTCTCGCTCGGCCTGGCCCCTGCGGTCGTGGAGCAGCTGCTGGAGATCGTCCGCGAGATCCACGCCGAGGGCGCGACCATCATCCTCGTCGAGCAGTCGGTCAACGTCGCCCTGACGATCGCCCACCGCGCGGTCTTCATGGAGAAGGGCGAGGTGCGGTACACCGGCCCGACCGCGGAGCTGCTCGACCGGCCCGACGTGCTGCGCTCGGTCTTCCTCGCGGGCGCGGGCAGCGCCGGCGGCAGCTACGCCCGCGGCCGCCGTCCGCTGGCGTCCCCGGACCCGACCGAGGGCCCGGCCGTGGTGCTGCGGGTGCAGGACGTGGAGCGCTCGTTCGGCGGCGTGCAGGCGCTGCGCGGGGCGAGCCTGGAGCTGCGGGCGGGCGAGACGCTGGGGCTCATCGGCCCCAACGGCGCCGGCAAGACGACGCTGTTCGACGTCATCTCGGGCTTCGTCATGCCGACCTCGGGGACCGTCGAGCTGCTGGGCGAGGACGTCACCGACCTGTCGCCGGAGCGGCGCGCGGTGCTCGGGCTGGGCCGCTCCTTCCAGGACGCCCGGCTGTTCCCGGCGCTGACCGTCGAGGAGACCCTCCTCGTCACGCTGGACCGGCACCACCAGGCGCGCAGCTTCGCGGGGACGACCCTCGGGCTCCCCAAGGCCCGGCGCGCGGAGGCGCTCCTGCGTCGCCGGGCCGAGCGGCTGATGATGCTGCTCAACATCACCGACTTCCGGGACAAGTTCGTCCGGGAGCTGTCGACCGGCAGCCGGCGGCTGGTCGACCTCGCCTGCGTGCTGGCCGGCGACCCCGACGTGCTGCTGCTCGACGAGCCGTCGTCCGGCATCGCGCAGAAGGAGACCGAGGAGCTGCCCGCCCTGCTCGACCGCATCAAGTTCGAGACCGGTTGCGCGCTGCTCATCATCGAGCACGACATGCAGCTGATCTCCGCCGTCTCCGACGAGCTCGTCGCCATGGAGCTGGGACGAGACGTGGTCCGCGGCAAGCCCGCCGACGTCCTCAACGACCCGCGTGTCGTCGCTGCCTACCTGGGCAACGACAGCGCGGTCATCCACCGATCCGGTCAGCCGTCCGGACCACGCCATGGAGTGACACCGTGAACGCCAGCCTCTTCAAGAAGCGCTTCGACAAGATCGCCGACAACGTCAACTCGGTGATCCACGGCAAGGACGACGTGGTGCGGCTGGCCCTCGTCGCCGCCTGCGCCAACGGGCACGTCCTGTTCGAGGACGTCCCCGGCGTCGGCAAGTCCATGCTCGCCCGGGCGCTGGGCATCTCCATGGGGTGCGGCACCAACCGCATCCAGTGCACGCCCGACATGCTGCCCGGCGACATCACGGGGTCCTCCGTGATCGACCAGTCCGGCGGCCGCATGAAGTTCGTCTTCAAGCCGGGCCCGGTGTTCACCAACATCCTGCTCGTCGACGAGATCAACCGCTCGACGCCCAAGACGCAGTCGGCGCTCCTCGAGGCGATGGCCGAGCGCAACGTCACCGCCGAGGGCGTCACCCACCCGCTGCCCGCGCCCTTCCTGTGCCTGGCCACGCAGAACCCGATCGAGAACGCCGGCACCTTCCCGCTCCCCGAAGCCCAGCTCGACCGCTTCCTGTTCAAGCTCTCGATCGGCTACCCGGACCTCGAGGCCGAGCGCCTCGTGGCCCGCGGCAACGCGCTCACCCTCGAGGTGGACAACCTCGGCCCGGTCTGCAACGCCGAGGAGATCGTGGAGATGCAGCGGATGGCCTCGGAGGTGACGATCTCCACCGCCGTCGAGACTTACATCCTCGAGATCGTCCAGGCGACCCGGCAGGACAAGGCGCTGCTCATGGCCGCCAGCCCGCGCGCCACCATCGCGCTCTTCAAGGCCTCCAAGGCGCTGGCCGCCGCCGACGGTCGCAGCACCGTGTACCCCGAGGACGTCAAGGCGCTGCTCAACCCGGTGCTCGCCCACCGCACCCTGCTCTCGCCCGAGGCGCTGCTGCGGGGCGACAGCGTCAGCGACGTCCTCGAGCGCACCGCCGGTCGCATCAAGCCCCCGATGGTCAGCGCGGTCGACGTCCCCGAGGCGCCCGCCCGCCGCCGTACCCGCAAGGCCTCCTGAGCCCGACCGTGACCGCTCTCGACGACGTGACCACGACCAGCGCCCCGGCGCCGGCTGCCGCTGCGCCGGCCGCCGAGACCGTCGTGCAGCAGGTCGAGGTGCAGCACAAGCTCGGCCGCCGGGTGATGGACCGCATCACCGACGTCACCGGGTTCACGTCCTCGGGCCTCATCCTGCTCGGCATCACCGCCGGGGCCTGGTCGCTCGGCTACTACGTCGGTGGCCGCCCGCTCTACCTCATGGCGTACGGCGGAGCCGCCGTGCTCGTGGCCTCGTGGCTCTACGGGCGCCGGACCCCTGACCTGACAGGGGCGCGCTCGGAGGTCCAGGCGCGGGTGCGCGAGGGCCAGTCGGTCACCGTCGAGGTGTCGCTCACCGCTGGTCGCCGGATGTCGACGCTCATCCTCGAGGAGCGGCTGCCCCCGGTGCTCGGTGCGTCGCCGCGGATCTCCATCGCCGAGCTGGCCGAGGGCGACGCCGCAGGCAACACGTACCAGCTGACCTGCTCGCGGCGCGGCGTCTACACGCTGGGCCCGCTCGTCGTGCGCTGGGGCGACCCGTTCGGCCTCACCCAGCGGCGCCGCACGGTGTGCGACGAGTTCGAGATGTTCGTGCACCCGCGCGCCGACCCGGCCTCCGACCACCCGGCCGCCCGGCTGTGGGAGGACCCGCCGCAGCGCCCGCCCTTCTCCCGGCCGTGGCCGTCCGGCCTCGACTTCTACGGCATGCGCGCGTACGCCCCGGGCGACGACGTCCGCAACGTCGTGTGGCGCGCCTACGCGCGCACCGGCTCGCTGCTCGTCCGCGAGGCGGAGCAGGGCGTCACCGACAAGGTTCGGCTGCTCGTCGACCAGGACGTCTCGGTCCACTCGCGCGGCCCGCTGTCGGAGTCGTTCGAGACGGCCATGCGGGTGGTCGCCTCGCTGGGGCTGCACCACCTCAAGGCCGGCTACACGGTGACCACCGACGGCAACGCCGAGCGCATCGCGCGGCCGCTGCGCGGCGTCGGCCGGGGCGGCATCGAGCTGCTCGACGCGCTCGCCCAGCTCAACCCGGTGAAGGCCAACCTGCTCGACATGCTGGCGCGTGTCGAGGCCACCGTCACCAACGACGTGGAGCTCATCGTCGTCACCCCGCGGCTCACCCTCGACGCGATCCTGCGCATGCGGCTGCTCGTCGACCGCGGCGTCTCGGTCCGGGTGGTCGCGCTGCTCTGGGACGAGGAGGCCATCGACCACCTCGGGCAGGCGGCCGCGCTCGGCCTGAAGATCGTGGAGATCGGCCCGACGACGAACATCACGATGGCCCTGGCGCACGAGGTCGGGGGTGGCCTGCGATGACCGTCGTCGACACGCCGCCGCAGCTCGAGCTCGTCGAGCCGCTGCCGCCGGAGGACAGCGGTCCGCCGGTCGAGGTCGAGCCCGACACCCGCCCGCCGCTGGCCGACCTGGTCCGCCCGGCAGCGGCGTCCGCCCTCGTCGCGGTGGCGGCCGGTTTCGAGGTCGGCGGCATCTTCGGCTCGTGGTTCGCCCGCGGGCTCGCGGCGCTCGCCGCCCTCGTCGGCGCGCTCTGCGCCGTGCTCGCCCAGCGGTCCCGCCGGCGCGACACGCTGCTGCTGCTCTACCCCCTCGGCCTCGTCGTCGCCGGGACCGCCAGCCTCGTCACCGCACCCGGCGGGCCGGCGAAGGTGGTCACGCTCGTCCGCGAGGCGCTGCACAGCGGCAGCCTGCTGCAGCCGCCGGTGCCGTTCGACCCGGGCTGGCGCGTCGTCCTCATCGTCACCCTGGGGCTGCTCGGCTTCGCCGGCGCCTGGATGGCCACCGCGATGGCCAAGCCGAAGCTCGGGCTCGCGGTCGGGCTGCCGGTCATCGGCCTCACCGCCATCACCCAGCCCGAGGACGCCAAGCTCATCGCGGGCGCGGTGCCGATCGCGCTCATCATCGCCGCCCTCGCCATGCTCTTCGGCGGCGACGTCCGCTCGGCCCGCGACCTCGGCCGGGCCTTCGAGCTCAAGCGCGCGGCTCGGGCCGCGACGGTCGGCGTGCCGCTGCTCCTCGCCGTCGTGCTGCTCAACAAGGCGAGCTTCCTGTTCCCGAAGCCGGTGTACGACCCGGTGTCCTCGGCCCAGAAGCCGCGGCTGGTCTCGGCGGCCAGCGACGACGTGCTCTTCGAGGTGCGCACGAAGACGAAGCTCACCGGCCCGTGGCGGGTCGGCGTGCTCGACACGTACAAGGACGACACGTTCCTGCTGCCGCCGCAGGACAACAAGCGGCTCGCCGACGTCTCAGGGGGCAAGGCCCTGCCGGAGGTGCCGTTCCGGCCGGACACCGGTGCGGTCACGCTGGTCCTGCACAACCTGGGGGACACCCCGATCCTGCCCAGCCTCGCGGGTACGCAGTCCGTCACCACGACGCTCGAGGGCCTGTACGTCGACCAGCGCACCGACGTCCTGCGCATCACCAGCGGCCGCCTGCCGTCCGGGCTGGAGTACACGCTGCACGTCCCGCCGTACGCGACGACGGTCGATCTCGAGGACGACGTGCCGTCGACCGGTCCGGACCTCGTCGACCAGCTCGCCGCGCCGCCGCCACCACCGGCCGTCGTCGACCTGCTCGCCAAGGCGCCGTCCAAGAACGCCTTCGACCGCATGGAGTACGTGCAGCACCAGCTGGTCGACCACGTCACGGCCAAGGGCGCCGGCGTCCCGGTGCCGGTGAGCCCCGAGCGGGTGCAGGACCTGCTCGCCGGCTCGCGGGTGGGCTCGCCCTTCGAGATCGTCGCGGCCCAGGCGCTCATCGCGCGCTGGGCAGGCATCCCCAGCCGGATCGGCTTCGGGTACGACGGGGTCAACCACGAGCAGACCGGTGTCATCTCGGTGCGGCCGCGGAACGCGGCCGACTGGCTCGAGGTGAACTACCGGGGCTACGGGTGGCTGCCGCTGGTCTCGCAGCCGAAGCACGCGCAGCAGGACCTCAAGAACAAGCCCAAGCAGCACCACATCCTCGCCAACGGCGACATCGCCGTGCAGGTGTTCGTGCCCTACGAGCTGGTGACCGCGAAGCAGCTCTACCAGGTGGTGCGGTACTGGATCCTCGTCACCTCGCCGTTCGTCCTGCTGCTGCTCGGCAGCTACCTCGGCTGGCCCACGGTCGCCCGGGCGCGGCGCCGCACGAAGCGGCGGCGCTGGGCGCAGGCCCGCGGTCCGGCGTACCAGGTGGCCGTCGAGTACGCCGAGATGCGCGACACCGCGACCGACCTCAACGTCGGTGACCTCGTCTCCACGCCGCTGGAGTACCTGTTCCAGGTCGCGCGCGACGACGAGCACGCCGAGCTGGCCTGGCTCACGACCCGGGTCCTGTACGGCGACCTCATGGACACCGTCACCGACGAGGACGTCGTGCGCGCCGAGGAGATGTCGCGGTCGGTGCGCCGTCGCCTCATGCGCGCGCAGCCGGTGCAGTCGCAGTTCCTCGCGGCCGTCTCGCGCGCCTCGCTGCGGACGCCGTACGAGCCGGCGCTGCCGAACGTGCGGGTGCTGCGCTTCCCGCGCCCGCTCGCGGCGCTCCGCCGCTGGTCGACCCGCCGGGCGCGCGCCCTGCGGCTCGCCCTGCTCGCCCTGCCCAGACCCCGACGGAGGATGTCGGTATGACCCCCACGCGCCGCCGTGCCCGCCTCGCAGCGGGTCCGCTGCTCCTGGCGCTGGCCCTGTCGGCCTGCGGCCCGCACACCGACTCGACCATCGCCATGCGCGCGACCGCGCTCGACCTGCAGTTCGCCCGTCCGGACCTCGCCGTACCGGTGCCGCCGAAGGTCATCGTGCGGCTGCTCCCCGCCCCGCCGGTCGCCCTGCACCACATCGTCGACCCGTCCGTCCCGGTGCTCCCGCCCCCGCCGCCGCCCGCGCCCGCCGGCTGCCCGGCGGCGACCGCGCCGGGCACGCCGGGCAAGCCGCTCGCCACCTCGACGCTGGGTGCCCCGACCGCCGGCTACTACACGTACGCGACGAAGGGCACCGGGACCGTCAGCGGCGGCACGGACACGACGTCCGCCGCCCTGCCGGCGTCGACCTACGTCGCGATCAGCGCCAGCCAGCAGGTCCCGCCCGACTCGACGGTGGCGGCCGAGGGCGGTGCCCCCGCCTCGGGCACCGAGACGCAGTACACGGTGACCACCCAGCTCTCGAAGTCGGTCACCCAGATCGACACCCTCGCGGTGAGCGCGACGTCGATCAACCTCGTGAAGCGGCAGCTGAGCAACGCCGAGCGCACCTTCGACTTCGTGCCCACGCCGCAGGTGCAGCTCATGGTGTTCGGCCCGGTTGGCAGCACCTGGTCCTCGCGCGGCACCGACAGCGGCACGTCCTCGACGCTCGACTACGCCGGGTCGATCGACGCGGTGACGGAGGTGAAGGTCTGCGGCGTCGTCACCAAGGCCTACCGCGTGAGCTACCAGGAGACGCTGACCAACCCGACCGGGTCGGAGGTGATCCGCACCGGCACGGACAGCGCGCACCCGGCCACGTTCACGATCGCGCCGCAGCTCGGTGGGCTCGTGCTCGCCCAGCAGGTCTACTCCGACGACGTCCGCCTCTACCGCGACCTCAGCGGGTACGTCGGGACGACGCTCGACTACACCTCGGTGCTCACCGACCTTGTCCCGGCGACCCAGGCGGCGCCCACGTGAGCCGCCCCGCCCTGCTCGCCCCGCTCCTCGCCGTACTGGTCCTGGCCGGCTGCCAGGACGCACCAGAGGCGGCGCCGCGGCCGGTGCCCACGGCGCTCGCCCCGACCTCGGTGCTCCACGGGACCCTCGGCCTGTACCGGAACACCGCTGCCGGCACCGAGGCGGCGTTCCGCCAGAACGCCAAGGCCTCGCTCATCGACGAGGGCCAGCTGTGGGAGATCCGGCGCAAGGACCGGCTCATCGGCACCCTGCAGATCGCGACGGTGAAGCACGACGTCGACCTGTCCGACAAGGACGTGCGCGAGCAGTTCACCGCGCCGATCCTCGTCGGCGCCCGCGGCGACATCCGGGTGCTGGGCCAGGAGGTCGACATGGTCCAGAACGAGGGTGGGCTGGCGACGCTGGTCTGGTTCGGCAAGGGGCTGTTCCTCGTGCTGCAGGTCAAGGACCAGCTCGTCAGCGGGCCCGACCTCGCGCAGGCGATCATCGAGCACGAGCAGTCCCGTCCGGAGTGGACGCCGCTGCCGGAGCTGTACTCGCCGACCTGACGGTCAGTAGTGCCGGCCGGTCACCGGCGGGAGGTCCTTGAGGGTCACCACGCCCGGGGGCGCCGCCACGACGTACGGGACGGCGTTCGTCACCGGCATGGCGGTGTAGATCATGCCGGCGCCCATGAAGCCGCCCTCGTCCCAGTCGGCCGGCGGCAGGCAGTGCAGCACCGTGCGGTAGTTGGGGCGGCCGAAGACCTGCACGACGTGGCCGTGCGCGAGTGGCTTGGGCGGAACGACGTGCTGCCCCATGGTCCAGTTGAAGCCGACGCTCACGACGTTGCGGTCGCCGACCCAGCCGCGGTGGTAGCCGAAGACGCCCGCGACGGTCCCCTCCGGGATCTGCATGAAGCCCAGGTCGGAGTGCCCGGTGGCGGCGGTGAGCTCGACGTCGAAGGTGAGCCGGTCGAGGGTCAGCCCCATCGCGTCGGCCATCACCGCCGCGGACTCGGCGAACACCTCGCTCTCGACCCGGATGCTCTCGGCCAGGCCGGGGGTGTCGAGCGGCTTGCCGAAGCCCATCGCGCTCTGCGTGCCCGCGGACTCGTACGTCGAGCAGTCGACCGACTCGGTGATCCGGATCTCGTCGACCCGCTCGCACGCCCCGCTGAGGACCATGCCGACGAGGTTGCTCATCCCCGGGTGCGCGCCGCTGCCGAAGATGCTGGAGCCGCCCCGCTCGCAGGCGGCTCGGATCCGCTCCTGGTCCGCCGGCGACTGCTTCCCGCCCGTGATCCAGGCGGCGGTGCTGCAGACGTTGATCCCCGCGGACAACAGGGCCTCGAGCTCGTCGACGCTCGGCCACAGGGGGTTGTAGCAGCAGGCGTCGGGCCGCAGCGCGAGGAGGGCGTCGACGTCGCTCGTGGCGGTGATCCCGGTGTGCTCGGGCCACCCGCACAGGTCCGCGGCGTCCTTGCCCACCTTGTCCGCCCCGTGCGCGTAGACGCCCACCAGCTCCAGGTCGGGACGCGCCAGGATCGCGTGCAGCGAGCGCCGGCCGATGTTGCCGGTGGTCCACTGGACGACGCGCAGCGGCCGGTCGAACACGGGTGGGATCATGACCGGCAACCTA
>DATJGA010000057.1:0-14536 GCA_035495395.1 Mycobacteriales bacterium
GACGTCGTACGCCGACTGGTGCCAGGGGCAGACCAGCCGGCCCTCGGCGTCGATGCTGCCGCCGGCGAGGTCCGCACGCAGGTGCCGGCAGTGCCGTGACACGGCGAACAGCTCGCCGTTCGCGTTGCCCACGGCGTAGCCGCCCACGCCCTTGATGGTCCCCGGCGTCAGCTCGCCGACCGGACCGACCTTCTGCTCGTCACCCATGCGACCACCCTGCCCCTCCGGGGTGCGGCTGTCACCCCGCGGGGCGGTTGACCATCCCCGCCGACAGGAGTGAGGTGGGGACTGCGGCGGCCGGCCGCAGGGGCCGCCCGCTCAGGACCTGAGAGGGGGTGGCGCGATGTTCGTGCGCGCCACGACGATCCACGCCGACCTGGCCAAGCTCGACGAGGGCGTCGCGTTCGTCCGCGACAGCGTCGTCCCGGCGGTCGCGACGCTGCCCGGCTCGCTCGGGCTCACGATGATGGTCGACCGCCAGACGGGGACCACGTCGGTGAGCACCGCGTGGGAGACCGAGCAGGCCCGTGCCGACGCCGACGAGGTCCTCACCAGCCTGCGGGCCAAGGCCTCGCGGCTGATGGGCGGCGGCACGCCGGTCACCGAGCTGTTCGAGCTGGTGGCCATGGACCGCCTCCGCCCCGCCCAGGCCGGGTTCTGGAGCCGGGTCACCCGCGTGACCATCCCGCCCGCCGACGTCGACGACGCGATCGACGCGTACACCTCGTCGATCGTCCACGACCTGCGGCTGCTCGACGGCTACTGCAGCGCCGTGCTGCTCGTCGACCGGGCCAAGGGCGTCGGCGCGGTGATCGTCACGTTCGACAGCCGCAAGCACGTCGAGGCCACGCGCGACCAGGCTGCGGCGATCCGCCGTACCGGTCTGGAGAAGGCGGGCGCCGAGATCGGGGAGGTGCGCGAGGCGGAGATCGTCATCGCCGGCCTGCGGCTGCCCCAGACCGGCTGATCCCGGGCAGGAACCGGGTCGTGCGCGACGAAGTGCTGTCGCGTGCCACCCAGCCGCGTGCTCCGCCTCGCCCTGACGAGCCTGCTCCTGCTCTCGACGTGGGTCGCCACCGCCGGCCACGCGGACCCGGTGGTGCCCGACGGGGTGGTGGGCTCAGTGGGCTACGCGAGCGGCGCCGGCGGCAGCCTGCTCTCGTGGTCGCAGACGGTCACGCCGACCGCGCCGGTGGTGCTGGGCGCGAGCAGCACCCTCTTCGCTGCGCACCGCACCCGGGTGCCCGCCGGTGCGGACCGGGACGCCGACGGCAGCGTGACCACGAGCCTGATGCCGTCGGCCGACAAGGCCTACTTCATCGGGGAGCCGGTCGCGGCCAAGGGCTCGGTCTTCCCCTTCCTGTGGGCGAAGGAGGGGTCCGGGCAGGGCGCGCCCGCCCTGCACCCGCCGCTGAGCTACACGGCTGCCGTGAGCTCGGTGCGCTGGCCCTTCCTGCAGGGCAAGGAACCCGCTCCCGAGGCCGGCCGGGGCCGGCTGGGCGTGGCCGCTGCCGGCTACACGCGCACCAAGGTCGGGTACACGGGCGCCGCGGCCCTGGACCGGCTCTCGACGGTCACCACGGTCAGCGGCGTCCTCGTCGCGCAAGGCGGGGACGTCGTCGGGGGCGCCTACTCGCAGTCCGACCCGCAGTTCACCCTCACCAACAAGGCGACCATCCGGCTGCCGAAGGGCACCTTCGACCAGCAGTACGGGATCTGGCAGTTCTCGCTGGCGCTCGCCACGGAGCACGGTGTGCCCTTCCTCGAGAGCGCCGTGCGCCCCTTCCCGGATCACGACGAGCTCGACATCTACCTCTCCCTGTCTGGGCGGCTCCCGCGCGCCCGTACGGACGTCGTCGACGGCGAGCGCGTGTGGCGCCAGGGCATCCCCTTCGTCATCGTCATGGTCGACAAGGCGTTCGGCATCGACCCCGTCGTCAGCTCCGACCTCCCTGCAGCGACCGGCGTCATCACCCGGCCGGACGGGACGACCTCGCGCGGCCTCGTCCCAGGCGGTCGCAGGGCGACCTCGCTGGGGGACCCCTTGCTCCCGGTGCTGGGGGTGAGCTGCAACTTCGGGTTCGGCGCCTGGACGCACCACGCCCCGCCGAAGGCCGTTGCCGCGCCTGGTCGGGCGGGCGCCCCGGCCTTCGGGGACTGGTCGATCGCGGGCCGGCCGCGTCGCACGGTGCAGCGGTTGTCCGCGACCGGGCTGGACGTCGACGGTGCCGTGACGCCGTTGACGGCCTTGCACGCCGAACGGGACGTGGTGCGGCACCGGACCGCGTGGGGTGACGACGTGGTCGGTCCGGACCAGGTCGTCGGCACCTCGTTCTACGGGGCCTTCACCGACTACTGCTCCTACGACACCGATCACGTGCACCGGGCCACGAGCGCGCACGAGAGCCCGGGCATGAAGCTCGGCCTCGAGCACCGGCTGCTGTACGTGACCGACCAGGTCGTCGCCGACGTGCGGCTCGCCACGGTCGACGACTCGCGCAGCACGTACGTGCAGATGTGGCCCGTCCTGAGGGTCGCGGTGCGGGTCTGGTCGCTCGACGGCAGACCCCACCAGGTGCGGGTGCGGGCGCTGCTCGAGGCGCGCAACGCGGTGCTGCAGGTGGGCGACACGACCTCAGGGGGCGGTCCCTCCGGCCCGGTGCTGGAGCAGGAGACGACCGTGCCGGGCGAGGAGCTCGTCTTCCTCGCGCCGCGAGACGGGTCGGACCACTACCGGCTGCTGTCGGGCAACACCGCTGCCGGCATCCGCGGCGAGACCGACGTGCTGAACCGGTACGCCGGGCCGCAGGGCGTCACCACGATCGTCAACCGCAGCGCGAACCTCCTGACGGACCCGGTGCCCGGCGCCATGACCGCCCTGAAGCCGGACGTCGACCTCTACCTGGCCTCCGCGCCGTCGGCCGGGAGCCCCGCTCCCTCGTCGTACACCGGCTTCCTCGCGGCGCTGATCGCCGACGACGCCGGGGCGACGCAGGGGGGCTGAGCCGACCTGCCGCACCCGTTACCGTGGTGGTGACGAGAGGAGCGGACAGTGCAGTTCGCCGTGCAGCCGAGCGACACCCCGGTCGACGCCGAGAAGCGGGCCGAGATCCTTGCCAACCCGTCCTTCGGCAAGGTCTTCACCGACCACATGGTCACGGCGTCGTGGAGCGCGGCCGACGGCTGGCGCGATGCCAGGCTCACGGCGTACGGGCCGATCTCGATCGACCCGGCGAGCGTCGTGCTGCACTACGGCCAGACGGTGTTCGAGGGCCTCAAGGCCTACCGCCAGCCCGACGGCGGCGTCGCGCTGTTCCGTCCGGAGCGCAACGCGCACCGGATGGCGCTGAGCGCGCGCCGGCTGGCGCTCCCTGAGCTGCCCGAGGACGCCTTCATCGAGGCGTGCGAGCTGCTCGTGAGGCAGGACCAGGACTGGGTGCCGAGCGGTGAGGGCGCGTCCCTCTACCTGCGGCCGTTCGTCTGGGCGACCGAGGTCGGCCTCGGCGTGCGCCCGAGCGACACCGCGCTGTTCCAGCTCATCGCCTCGCCGTCCGGCAACTACTTCAGCGGCCCGCTGCGGGCGGTCTCGCTGTGGCTGTCGCAGGAGTTCAACCGCGCCGCCCCCGGCGGCACCGGCGCCGCCAAGTGCGGCGGCAACTACGCCGCCTCGCTGATCGCGCAGCAGGAGGCCATCGCGAACGGCTGCGACCAGGTCGTGTTCCTCGACGCCGTCGAGCACCGCTGGCTCGAGGAGCTGGGCGGGATGAACGTCTTCCTCGTGCTCGACGACGGCCGGCTCGTCACCCCGGAGATCAGCGGCACCATCCTCGAGGGCGTCACCCGCGACTCGGTCATCACGCTGGCCCGTGAGCTCGGCCACGAGGTCGAGGAGCGCCTCGTCGACATCGACGAGTGGCGCAAGGGCGCGGCCGACGGCACCGTCGTCGAGGCGTTCGCCTGCGGCACCGCCGCGGTCATCACGCCCATCGGCCAGCTGCGCTGGCGCGGCGGCGAGGTCCGCACCGGGACCGGCGAGCCCGGCCCCGTCTCGATGAAGCTCCGCAAGGCCCTCATGGACGTGCAGTACGGGCTCGTGCCGGACACCCACGGGTGGGTGCGCAAGGTCGTCTAGGGCTCGGCTCGTGGCGACACGGCGCTGTTCGCCGTACGTTCTGTGACCAGGAGGTGCCTGTGAAGGTCCGTGACGCGATGAGCGCGACCGTGCTGACGATCGGCCCGACCCACACGCTTCGCCAGGCCGCCAAGCTCATGGCCGAGCGCAAGGTGGGCGCGGCGGTCGTGCTCGACCCGGACGGCGAGGGCCCCGGCATCCTCACCGAGCGTGACGTGCTCGAGGCCGTCGGCGAGGGCCAGGACGTCGACGTCGAGCTGTGCGGGGAGCACCTCACCCGCGACGCCGTCACCGCGCTGCCGGACTGGGACCTCGGCCGCGCCGCGACGGCGATGGTGAGCGGTGGCTTCCGGCACCTCGTCGTCACCGACGGGCACCAGGTCGTCGGGATCATCTCGGTGCGCGACATCGTCAAGGTCTGGAGCCAGATCGACTCCCTCACGGGCGCTTGATAGCCTGCACAGCGATGTCCGCACCGATCATCATTCCGGAGCGCGTCCGCTGAGACCCCTCAGCTGACGCGCCACCCCTTCGTGCCCTCGGGCCGGAGGGGTTCGCTGTTTCTTGGAGCAACCCCGTGCCTGACGACGCCTTCCACGTCTACGACACCACGCTGCGCGACGGCTCGCAGCGCGAGGGCCTGTCGCTGTCGGTCCACGACAAGCTGACCATCGCCCGTCACCTCGACGACCTCGGCGTCGGCTTCATCGAGGGCGGCTGGCCCGGCGCCAACCCCAAGGACGCGGAGTTCTTCCGGCGGGCGCAGACCGAGCTCCAGCTGAAGACGGCCACGCTGGCCGGGTTCGGCTCGACGCGGCGTCCGGGAGGCGTCGCGGCCGACGACCTCGCGCACCTGCGCGAGTCGGGGGCGCCGGTCGCCACCCTCGTCGCCAAGAGCGACGTGCGGCACGTCGAGCGGGCGCTGCGCACCACCCGCGAGGAGAACCTCGCGATGGTCCGCGACTCGGTCGCGCACCTGGTGGGCGAGGGGCAGCGGGTGTTCCTCGACGCCGAGCACTTCTTCGACGGGTGGAAGGCCGACAAGGCCTACGCCCTGGAGGTGCTGCGCGTGGCGGCCGAGGCCGGTGCCGCCGTGCTGGTGCTGTGCGACACCAACGGCGGCATGCTGCCCGCCCAGCTCGCCGACGTGGTCGGCGCGGTCGTCGAGGACGGGCTGCGGGTCGGCATCCACGCCCACAACGACACCGCGTGCGCCGTTGCCAACTCGCTCGCCGCCATCGGCGTCGGCGCCACGCACGTCCAGGGCACCGCCAACGGGTACGGCGAGCGGTGCGGCAACGCGGACCTGTTCTCCGTCGTCGCCGCCCTGGAGGACAAGCTCGACCGCCGGGTGCTGCCGGAGGGCCGGCTCGTGGAGCTGGGCCGGGTCGCCCACGCGATCGCCGAGGTCGCGAACATCGCGCCCGACGCGCACCAGCCGTGGGTGGGCGCGAGCGCGTTCGCGCACAAGGCAGGTCTGCACGTGAGCGCCATCAAGGCAGACCCCGACCTCTACCAGCACACCGACCCGGCCGTGGTCGGCAACGACATGCGGCTGCTGGTGTCGGAGCTCGCGGGACGCGCGACCGTGGAGCTCAAGGGCAAGGCGCTGGGGCTGGACCCGAGCTCGGACACCGTGCTGAAGGTCCTCGACCGGGTGAAGGAGCTCGAGTCGGTCGGGTACAGCTTCGAGGCGGCCGAGGCGTCCTTCGAGCTCCTGCTGCGAGAGCACATGGGGGAGCGGCCGCGGTACTTCGAGCTCGAGAGCTGGCGGGTCATCGTCGAGCACCGCGACGGCGCCGTCGTCTCGGAGGCGACGGTCAAGCTGCACGCCCAGGGCGCGCGGATCATCGCCACCGGCGAGGGGAACGGCCCGGTCAACGCCCTCGACGTCGCCCTCCGGCAGGGCCTCACCGAGCTGTTCCCGCAGCTCGCGTCCTTCGACCTCGTCGACTACAAGGTCCGCATCGTCAGCGGGGCGCACGGCACCGACGCGGTGACCCGGGTGCTCGTCGAGACCTCCGACGGCGTGACCGAGTGGAGCACCGTCGGGGTGCACGAGAACGTCATCGAGGCCTCGTGGCAGGCCCTCGAGGAGGCCTACACCGCCGGCCTGCTGCGCCACGCGTGAGGAGTGAGCGCTAGCCGTGCTGGGCACGGGCCCGCACGGAGGAGGCCGCTCACGGGGGAGCACCGAGCGTAGGTGGCCGGTCACGCTCAGGTGTGAGAGCGACGCAATACTGGCCCTCGTGGACAGGTCGCCGTCATGAGCGTGCTCGAGGCGGTCTGCGTCGTGCTCGCGGGGGCGCTGGCGGGTGGCGTCAACGCGGTCGCGGGCGGGGGGACCCTGATCGCCTTCCCGGCGCTGCTCGCGGTCGGCCTGCCCGCCGTGCAGGCGAACACCACCACCTCGGTGGGCCTGGTCTTCGGCTACGCGAGCGGGGCCCGCGCCTTCCGCCCCGAGCTCGTCGGGCAGCGCGCCCGGGTCCGCGCGCTGCTGCCCGCCGCCGCGCTCGGCGGGCTCGTCGGGGCCGTCCTGCTGCTGGCCCTGCCGTCGGAGAGCTTCGAGGCCGCGGTCCCGTGGCTCGTGCTCGGCGCCTGCGCCCTCATCGCGCTGCAGCCCCCGCTGGCCCGGTGGCTGACCGCCCGCGGGGTCGCGAAGCCCCACCCCGGCTGGGAGGTCCAGCTCGGCGTCGGCCTCGCAGCGGTGTACGGCGGGTACTTCGGCGCGGGTCTCGGCGTCATCGTCTTCGCCGTGCTGGGGCTGCTCGTGCCGGACGAGCCGATGCGGCTCAACGCGCTGCGCGGCCTGCAGTCCCTGGTGGTCAACCTGGTCGGCGCGACGGTCTTCGTCGTCACCGGCCACGTCCACTGGCTCGCGGCGGTGCTCCTCGCCGTCGGCGCGTGGATCGGGGCCCAGCAGGGCGTGCGGCTGCTGCGGGTGCTGCCCCCGAAGGCGGTCCGGGCCGCGGTGGTGCTGGCCGGGACCGCCGTCGGGGTCGTGCTGCTGGTGCGCTAGGCCGGCTGCGCCGCCTTGGCGTAGCTGCTCGCGCCGTACCAGTCGACGACGACGACCGGCTCGTCGCCGACGACCCAGGCGTCGTGACCGCTCGGCAGCGACGTGACGTCGCCCGCCTTCGCGGTGATCTCCGTGCCGTCGTCCATGACGATCGCGAGCGTGCCGGCGAGGTGGTACTGGAAGTGCGGGGCCTCGCACGAGTGCGTGCCGGCGAGGGGCTGCACGTCGTTCGACCAGCGCCAGCCGGGCTGGAAGGTGAGCCGGCCGATCTCGGCGCCGCCGATGCTGAGGATCTCGGCCCGGCCGTTCGGGAACTCGCGGACCTCGGTCGGCGCGCTGAAGCTCAGGTGCTCGGTGTCGTGGCGGTCCATGGTGGGTCTCCTTCGTGGTGGGTCGTCCGGGTAGCTGCCGGCCGGACGCTGCCCGACGCCGCTGCAGCCGCGTTGCAGCCGCCACTGCAAGACCGGTGCAAGCGCGCGCGCGAGGGTGTCGGCACCTGGCACCCCGAGGAGGCACCATGACCGCCATGGCCGTGCGCACGACCGCCCGCTCCGAGGCCGAGCTGCTCGCCGGCGTCACGGCGCGCTCGCCGCTGGTCCCGCTGGACGGGCTGTCCAACGTGCCCATGGAGCGGGTGACCCGGGACGGCGAGCAGTACGTCGTGAAGTGGCTGTCGCCGGACATCGACTGGGTCATGCGCTTCACCGACGACGAGCGGAACCGACCGGTGCTGCTCTGGGAGACCGGCCTGTACGACGAGATCGGGGCGCACCTGGAGCACGCCGTCGTCGACGCCTGCCGCGACGACGTGACGGGGCGGGCCGGCCTGCTCATGCGCGACCTCGGCGCGGCGTTCGTGCCGGAGGGGGCGGTGCCGTTCACCCTCGCGCAGCACGAGGCGTTCCTCACGGCGATGGCGTCCCTGCACGCCGGCTTCTGGGGCTGGCGCGACGAGCTCGGCCTCTGCACCGACCGCACGCGGGTCTCGCTGTTCGCCGACCACCGGGTCGAGCGCGAGGCGGCCCGCGGCCCGCTGACCGGCGTACCGGCGATCGTGCAGGGGTGCTGGGCGGAGCTGGCCCGGCTGGTGCCCGGCACCGCGGTGCCGGTCCGCGCCCTCGTGCAGGACCCCGCACCGCTGGTGGACGCGCTCGCGCAGACCCCGCGCACCCTGGTCCACGGCGACTGGAAGGGCGGCAACCTCGGGGTGCTCCCGGACGGTCGGGTGCTGCTCGTCGACTGGGCGATGCCCGGCGAGGGCGCGGGCTGCTCCGACCTGGCCTGGTACCTCGCGGTCAACTGCGACCGGCTGCCCGCGTCCAAGGAGGCGAGCATCGCGCTCTACCGCGATGCCCTGGAGCGCAACGGGATCGACACCGCCGGCTGGTTCGAGCGGCAGCTCGAGCTCGCCCTGCTCCAGGGGTTCTGCCAGCTGGGCTGGTCCAAGACGCACGACCCCGCGGAGCTGTCGTGGTGGGTCGAGCGGGTCACGCCCGTCGCGCACGACCTGCTCGGATGACCCTCGCCCAGGAGATCCGCGCGGCCTACGACCGCGTCGGTGAGACCTGGGACGACGGGCCGGCCCGGGTCTACCGCGCGCTCGCGCAGCCCGTGGTCGAGGCCGCCGGCGACGTCGCCGGGCTGCTCGCCCTCGACGTCGGCACCGGCTCCGGCGTGCTCGCCGACGCGCTGGTACGGCGGGGCGCGCGCGTGGTCGGGCTCGACCTGTCGCACGGGATGCTCGTGCGCGGTGCGGCGCAGCGGCCCCCGGGCGTGGTCGCCGACGTGCGGGCGCTGCCGCTCCGGTCGGGCACCGTCGACCTGGTCACGGCGTCGTTCGTGCTCAACCACCTCGAGGAGCCGGTGGCCGGGCTGCGCGAGCTCGCCCGGGTCGCCCGGCCCGGTGCGCGGCTGCTCGCGACCACCTTCGAGGGCGAGGCGCCGCACCCCGCCAAGGCGCTCGTCGAGGAGGTGGCGGCACGGCACGGCCATGTCGTCCCGCACTGGTACGCGGCCGTGAGGGCCGGGACGCTCCCGCTGCTGTCGACTCCCGAGCTGTTCGCGTCGGCCGCGCAAGCGGCCGGGCTCGACGCCGCGGTCGAGCGGGTCGAGGTCGAGCTGGCGCTGACGCCTGCCGAGGTCGTCGGGTGGCGGCTGGGGATGGCGCAGCTCGCGCCGTTCGTCGCCGGCCTCGCGCCGGACGCGCGGGCGGCACTCGTGGCGGACGCGCACGCGGCCGTCGCCGCCGTCACCGAGCCGGTCCGCATGGCCGTGCTCCTGATGCAGTCCGTCGTCCCGGACGCGGGCTAGCCCAGGAGGCGGGCGGCCGCGGCGCGCAGGTGGTCGGCGTACGGGCCGGAGCCCGCCAGCAGCGCGTCCACCCGCTGCTCCGCGAGCGCGCGGAAGCGCGGCTCCCCGGTGTCGCCCGCCAGCTCCGCGAGCAGCCACCACGACTCCAGCGGGGCGCCCTCCGTCAGCGCCAGCGCGGTGGCCTCGAGCGCGTCCAGGTCGACGGCCTCACCGGCCGCGAGCCGGGCCCGCGCGAGCAGCGCCTCCGCCTGCCGGGTGTAGCGCGGCACTCCGAGCCGGGTGCTCTCGGCGACGACCCGCTCGCCCAGCTCGGCGGCACGCGTGGCGTCGCCGGCGGACAGCGCCCAGCGCCCGCGCAGCAGGTCGTGCCGCAGGTCGATGCGCCACCGCATCACGTGGGCGGAGGTCGGGGCGCCGGCCATCCGGTCGAGCCAGCCCTCCGCCGTACCGAGGTCGCCGGCGCGCAGCGCCGCGTCGGCGAGGTCGAGCGCGGCGTGGCTGTGCGCCTCGGCGTGGCCGAGGTCGCGCACCTCGCCGACGAGGTCCCAGGCGGTGCCGCTCGCCGCGGCCGCCTCCTCGTGCGCGCCGAGGTTGCGCAGCACCCAGCTGCGGTAGTTGTCGGCGCGTCCCAGGAAGCGCACGAGCTGCTGCCGCTCGACGACCTGCGCGAGGTGGTCGAACGCGAGCAGCGCCTCGTACGGGCGGTCCAGCGCCGTGGCGGAGCGGCCGAGCGCGAGCGCGCGGTACGGCTCGACCGACGGGTCGTTGCGCGCGGAGGATGCCGTGGCGCCGCGGGCGAGCCGGTAGGCCTCCGTGCCGCCGTCACGCAGGCTCAGCGTGGTGGCCCGCCACACCGCCGCCATGGCACGCATCGGGCCGGTCGCCAGGTCGGCCGCCTCCGAGAGCCGGTCGAGGGCCTCGTCGAGCCGGCCGAGGGTGAGCAGGGTGCGACCGGCCAGGCACCAGCACCCGGCGGCGAGCTCCGGGTCGGTCGAGGCCCGGGCGGCCTCGTCGGCCAGGTCGAGGGCGGCCTCCAGGTCGCGCTCGTGGTACGCGACGAGAGCCGCGACCTCGAGACCGGCAGCACCTGCGCCGCGGGCCAGGGCGTCGTCGACGTCGGCCTGCGCGTCGTCGTACCTGCCGAGCAGCAGCAGCACCCGGGCGCGGGACAGCCGCCGGTCCGTGGTGACCTCCAGCGCCACCGCGCGGTCCAGCAGGCTGAGTGCCTCGGCGTGCTCGTACCGCTCGCTCGCCAGCCCCGCCGCTGTGGTGAGCGCCTCGGCCGCGAGCAGCGGCTCGCCCCCGAGGTCGGCGTGGTGGGCGACCCGGCGCGGGTCGGTGGGACGGCGGGTGCTGAGCACCCGGGCGGCGTCCCGGTGCAGCGTCGCGGCCCGGGTGGTGCCCACGCCTGCCGCGAAGGCCTCGCGGAACATGTCGTGCGCGAAGGCGAAGCCGCGCGCGTCCTCGACGAGCAGCCCCTGACGCACCGCCCGCTCCAGCCGTCCGAGCACCTCGGCCGCGTCGAGCCCCTGTACGGCGGCCAGCAGCGCCACGTCGTCCGGCGCGCCCAGGACGGCGGCCGCCCGCAGGGTGTCGGCGACCTCGTCGGTGCCGGCGCAGCGCGCGGACACAGCCGTGAGCACCGAGACAGGGAGGTCGTCGCCGGGGTGCCGGGCGAGCTCGCTGAGGAACAGCGGGTGGCCACCGCTGCGGCGCCACAGCTCGTCGGCCCGGTCCTCGCCGACGAGGTCGGCGACGGCGGCGCGGTCGAGCGAGCCGACGGGCACCTCCTGGCCCTGCCAGCGCGGGCCCTGGTCCGGTCGCGTCGCCACCACGACGAGCAGCCGGTGGCCGGCGCCGGGACGCGTGCACCGGTGAAGCAGCTGCGCCGTGGTCTCGTCGCAGAGGTGGCCGTCGTCGAGCAGCAGCAGCACCGGCTGCTCCTCGCCCAGCCGGTCCAGGAGCGACTCCAGCGCGGCCAGGAGGACCGCCCGTCCCGTGGTGCTCGTCACCGCGCCGAACGCGGACGCCGTGGACGCCCGGCTGCGGGCCAGGCCGAGCAGCGGGGCGAGCAGCTCGCGGTCGGCGCCGAGCAGGGCCTCGGTGTCGCGCCCGGCCAGCGCGCGGCTCAGCGCGTCGAGGACGGGTTGCAGCGGCAGCTCGGCGCCGAGCACGTCCGGCACCGCGCGCAGCACCAGGCCGGTGTCGTGCACGCCCTGCTCGAGGGCGTCGAGCAGGGCGCTCTTGCCGATGCCGGCGGGTCCGGTGACGACGACGAGCCCGGCGGAGCCGGCCACGGCCGCGTCCCAGGCGAGGTCCAGGGCGGCCAGCTCGGCGTCGCGGCCGACCACCCGCCGTACCGGGGAGGGGGCGGTGGGGCGGACCGGCGGCTGCTCGCGCAGCAGCTCGAGGTAGACCTCCTGGGTGGCCGCCTCGGGCTCGGTGCCGAGCTCCTCGCGCAGCTGCTCCGCCGCCTCCAGGTACGTCGTGACGGCGACGGCCGTGCGCGAGGTCGCGGCCAGGCCGCGGAGGACCAGGCGCAGCGCGGACTCGTCGTACCGGTCCTCCTCGCGGCAGGTGCTGGCGAGCTCGAGCGCCTCCCACGGGGAGCCGCTGCGCAGCGCGGCCTCGGCGGTGAGCAGCCGGGCCCGGGCCGCCACCCGCTCGACGGCGGAGCGCTCCTCCAGCACCGCGTCGGTGTCGTCCTCGGGCAGCACCGGACCGGCCAGCAGGCCGACCGCCTCCCGGCCGTGGGCGAGGGCCCTGGCGACGTCCCCGGCGGCGAGGGCCGCCTCGCCGGCGGCCACCTGACGACGCAGGACCTCGGTGTCCAGCCAGTCGGCGCGCAGGGCGTAGCCGGCCGGGTGCTTCTCGAGCCGGTCGGTGCCCACCACTGCGCGCAAGCGGCTCACGAGCACGGCGAGCTGCTCCGGCGCGCGCAGCGGCGGGTCCTCCGGCCAGGCCGCCTCGACGAGCTGCTCGGCCGAGACCCAGCTGCCGGCGGCGACCGCCAGCCGGCGCAGGACGGCGCGCGCCTTGCGGCTGCCGAGCGACAGGACCGGCACGCCCTCGACCGCGAGACCACCCAGCAGGTGCACGCGCAGCTCGGGGACCCCCGTCACGGCAGGGAGTGTGGCACCCGGCCCCCGGTAGCCTCGGGTTCCCATCTCCGGAAAGGCCGCACCGTGCGCATCGCCCGCTTCTCCGCCGACGGCGGGGACGTCCGCTTCGGCGTCGTCGAGGGACCGGGCGAGGACCCTGCCGACCTGGTGATCACGGCGATGGAGGGCCACCCCTTCGCGCCGTTCGCCCTCGTCGGGGAGCCCCGGCCGCTCGCGGAGGTGCGGCTGCTCGCGCCGGTCCTGCCGAGCAAGGTCGTGTGCATCGGGAAGAACTACGCCGACCACGTGACCGAGATGGGCGGGGCCGCCCCCGCCGACCCGGTCGTGTTCCTCAAGCCGTCGACGTCGGTCGTCGGGCCCGGCGACGCGATCGTGCTGCCGCGCAACAGCGAGCGGGTCGACCACGAGGCCGAGCTCGGCATCGTCGTGGGACGGCTGTGCCGCGAGGTGCCCCGTGCCCGGGCCCTCGACGTGGTGCTCGGGTACACCTGCGGCAACGACGTCACGGCCCGCGACCACCAGGCCGCCGACGGGCAGTGGACGCGCGGCAAGTCGCACGACACGTTCTGCCCGATCGGCCCGTGGATCGAGACCGACATGGACGCCTCCGACGTCGTGGTGCAGGCGCGGGTCGACGGCGAGCTGCGCCAGGACGGGCGCACGTCGCTGCTGCTGCACGACATCCCGGCCGTGATCGAGTGGGTCACCGCGTTCATGACGCTGCTGCCCGGCGACGTCATCCTGACCGGTACGCCGGCGGGGGTCGGTCCGATCACCGCGGACCAGACCGTGTCAGTGACCGTCGGCGGCGTCGGCACCCTCACCAACCCCGTCGTGGCACCGCGATGAGCGTCCGCGTCCGCATCGCCCCGTCACCGACCGGCGACCCGCACGTCGGCACGGCGTACATGGCGCTGTTCAACCTCGCCTTCGCGCGGCAGCAGGGCGGCGCGTTCGTGCTGCGCGTCGAGGACACCGACCGCGCCCGCTTCCAGGCCGACTCGGAGAAGCAGCTCTACGACACCCTCGCGTGGCTCGGGCTCGAGTGGGACGAGGGCCCGGACCGGGGCGGCCCGTACTCGCCGTACCGGCAGAGCGAGCGGCTCGACACCTACCGCCCGTACGTCGACCAGCTGCTCGCCGACGGGCACGCCTACCACTGCTGGTGCACGGCGGACCGGCTCAAGGAGATGCGCGAGGACCAGCAGGCGCGCAAGGTGCCGACCGGGTACGACCGGCTGTGCCACGGCAAGTCCTACGAGGAGCGCGCACTCCTCGGCGGGGCGCAGGAGACGCCCGTCGTGCGGATGCTCGTCCCCGACGACCCGCCGCTGTCGTTCGTCGACGTCATCCGCGGCGAGGTGCACGCCCCGCACCCCGACGACCAGGTGATCCTCAAGGGCGACGGCTACCCGACGTACCACCTGGCCGTCGTCGTCGACGACCACCTCATGGGCATCACGCACGTCGTGCGCGGCGAGGAGTGGATCTCCTCGACCCCGAAGCACCTGCTGCTGTTCGACTGGCTGGGCTGGGAGCGCCCGCAGTTCGCGCACATGCCGCTGCTGCGCAACACGGACAAGTCCAAGATCTCCAAGCGCAAGAACCCCGCTGCCCGGCTGACCTGGTTCGTCGAGCAGGGCTACCTGCCCGAGGCGCTGCGCAACTTCCTCGGCCTGCTCGGGTACTCCCAGCCCGACGGCACCGAGGTCTTCACCTTCGAGGAGATGTCGCGGGACTTCGACTGGGCGCGGGTCAGCACCGTCGGCCCGGTCTTCGACCTCGACAAGCTCGGCTGGCTCAACGGCCACTACATCCGCGAGCTGAAGGAGGAAGACCTCCGGGCTCGACTCGTCCCCTTCCTCGCCGACGCCGGTCTGTACGACGGGTCCGCCGCCGACGTGGAGCTGCTCACCGGCGCCGTGCCGCTCGTCCAGACGCGGATGGCGGTGC
>DATJGA010000058.1:0-13871 GCA_035495395.1 Mycobacteriales bacterium
CGCTGGAGCACGGACGCGGACCCGACGGACGGGTGGCCGGCGAACGGCAGCTCGGTGGTCGGCGTGAAGATGCGCAGCCCGTACGTCGCGCCCTCGGGCGCCGGCATCGGGAAGGCCGTCTCCGAGAGGTTGAACTCACGGGCGATCGCCTGCAGCTGCTCGGTGCTCAGCCCCTCCGCGTCGAGCACGACGGCGAGCGGGTTGCCGGCGAAGGCCGTGTCCGTGAACACGTCCACGACCTCGTAGGCGAGCGTCATGGCATGGTCATGCCGCCGTCGACCGGCAGCGTGATGCCGGTGACGTACGACGAGGCCTCGGAGGCGAGGTAGACGCAGGCGTCGCCGATCTCGTGAGGCGCCCCGAGCCGGCCGATCGGCGTGACCATCTTGACCATCTCGGTCGTGCCCTCGGCCATCTCGTCGGTCATCTCCGAGGGGAAGTAGCCGGGCGCGATGGCGTTGACCCGGATGCCCTTGCGGCCGGTCCACTGCATCGCCAGGTCACGGGTGAGGCCGATGAGGCCGGCCTTGGACGCCGAGTACGCGGCCTGCGGGATGACGGCCGCCTTGAGCCCGAGGACGCTGGAGATGTTGATGATCGAGCCGCCCTCGGTGACCGCCCGGCCGAAGGCCTGCGCCATCCAGTACTGGCCGTTGAGGTTGACGTCGATGACCTTCCGGAACTGCTCGGGGGTCTCCCGGGTCGCGGGCGCGGCCCACCCGTAGCCCGCGTTGTTGACGAGCACGTTGACCTTGCCGAAGGCCTCGACCGCGGCGGCCACCATCGCGGTGCACTGCTCGGGGTCGGTGACGTCGGTCTGCACGGCGACCGCCTTGCGCCCGGCGGCCTCGACGAGGGCCTGCGTCTCGGCGAGCCGGTCCACGCGGCGCGCGCCGAGCACCAGGTCGGCGCCGGCCTCGGCGAGGCACTGGGCGATGGCGACGCCCAGCCCGGACGAGGCGCCGGTCACCAGCGCCACCTTGCCGTCGAGGCGGAAGCGGTCGAGCGTCGTCACATCGGTCTCCCAGCAGTCGGTTGCACGCATCGTGCCGTACCGGGGAAAGCAGGCTCCGCGGCGGTAGCCTCGCGCCGTGAGCTCACCCCGCGTCTTCGTCGCGCGGCTGGCCGGGCTCCCGGTGTTCGACCCGAACGGCGACCAGGTGGGCCGCGTGCGGGACGTCGTCGTCGCGCTGCGCATCGGCAAGGACGCCCCGCGGGCGCTCGGCCTCATCGTCGAGATCCAGCAGCGCCGCCGCATCTTCGTGCCGATGGGCCGGGTCACCGGGATCGACTCCGAGGCGGTGCTGCTCAACACCGGCACGGTCAGCCTGCGCCGGTTCGAGCAGCGCGCCGGCGAGACGCGGGTGCTGGGGGAGCTGCTCGACCGCCGGGTGCGGCTGCTCGCCGAGGACGTCGAGGTCACCGTCGTCGACGTCGCCCTCGAGCAGACCCGCACCGACTGGCTGGTGGCGCGCGTCGCCGTCCGCCAGGGCCGGCGCCGCGCGCCCGTGCAGCAGGTCGCCTGGGACGAGGTGTCCGGCTTCTCGCTGCGCGAGGGCGACCAGGGCGCGGCGAACCTGCTGGCCGTCTTCGAGAAGCTGCGGCCGGCCGACCTGGCCGGCGTGATGCACGACCTGTCCGACAAGCGCCGCCACGAGATCGCCGCCGCGCTCGACGACGAGCGGCTCGCCGACGTCCTCGAGGAGATGCCCGAGGACGAGCAGGTCGAGCTGATGGCCGGGCTGGAGGACGAGCGCGCCGCCGACGTCCTCGAGGCGATGGCCCCCGACGACGCCGCCGACCTGCTCGGCGAGATGCAGCCCGACGACGCGCAGCGGCTGCTCGACCTCATGGAGCCCGAGGAGGCGGCACCGGTCCGCCAGCTGCTCGCCTACAGCGACGACACCGCCGGCGGCCTCATGACCAGCGAGCCGGTCATCCTCGGGCCCGGCACGACCGTCGCCGAGGCGCTCGCCCGCATCAGGCACCCCGACCTGCACCCGAGCCTGGCGGCGCAGGTCTACGTGGTGCGCCCGCCGTACGAGACCCCGACCGGTCGCTACCTCGGTACGGCGCACTTCCAGCGGCTGCTGCGCGAGCCGCCGTCGACGCTCATCTCCGGGGTGGTCGACACCGACATCGACCCGCTCACCCCCGAGGTGCCGCTGTCGGAGGTCACCCGGCACCTGGCGTCGTACAACCTCGTGGCCGTGCCGGTCGTCGACTCCGAGCAGCGGCTCATCGGCGCGGTCACCGTCGACGACGTGCTCGACCACGTGCTGCCGGCGAACTGGCGCGCCGACCACCACCCGGAGGGCCGGGCCGGTGGCTGAGCTGCGTCGCCCGCGCCGGTCCCGTCGGGTGCGGCTGGACCAGCCGCTGGAGCAGCGCGGCGCGCTGCCCCGTCCCTTCTACGACCCCGACGCCTTCGGCAAGCTGTCCGAGCGGATCGCGCGGTTCCTCGGCACCGCGCGCTTCCTCGTCTACCTCACCCTGTTCGTGGCGGTCTGGCTGGCCTGGAACTGGCTGGTGCCGGAGTCGCTGCAGTTCGACCCGCGGGCCAAGAACTTCACCCTGCTCACCCTCATCCTGTCGCTGCAGGCGTCGTACGCCGCGCCGCTGATCCTGCTCGCGCAGAACCGGCAGGCCGACCGCGACCGGGTCGCGCAGGAGGAGGACCGGGCACAGAACCAGCGGCTGCAGGCGGACGTGGAGTACCTCAGCCGCGAGCTGGCCTCGCTGCGGCTGTCGCTCGGCGAGGTCGCCACCCGCGACTTCCTGCGCGACCAGCTGCGCGACCTCGCCGACGAGGTCGTGGCGCGCACGAGCGAGGGCAGCTTCGACGAGCAGGCCCGCCAGGAGCGCGACGAGCGGGACCGGCGGGCGGAGCAGCGCCGCAAGCGCTCGGAGTCGGCCGAGAGCGACACCGGCAGCCTCAGCCAGCCGTTCGTCGGCGGGACCGAAGCGGGGTAGCACCGGAGAACGGCCTCGTGATGGGGTGGGGCCATGGCCACCTTCTCGACCAGCCCCCCCGACGAGCCGCCGGTCACCCGTCGCAGGATCGGCGAGGTGCTCGTCGAGCAGGGCCTGCTGAGCCCTCAGCAGCTGCAGGAGGCCCTGGACGCGCAGCGCGACCTCGGGGGCGAGCACACCCGCCGTCGGCTGGGCATGGTCGTGGTGGACCTCGGGCTGGCGAACGAGGTGGAGGTGGCGGAGGCGCTCGCCCTCGCGCTCGGGCTACGCCTGGTCGACCTCCGGCAGCTCGAGGTCGTGCCCGAGCAGGTGCGCCTGATCCCCCGGGCCGTCGCGCTGCGCAACGACCTGCTGATCCTCGACCGGGACGGCCCGCGCCTGGTGCTCGCGACGTCGGACCCGACGAACGTCATCGCGCTCGACGACGTCAAGATCTACACGCGGACCACGGAGCTCGAGGTGCTGGTCGCCACGGCCACGCAGATCCGCGAGCAGCTGGTCCGCGCGTGGTCGCTGTCGGACGACTCCTCCGACCTCGGCACGATGATCGAGGGTCTCGAGCACGAGGACGCCTCGGAGTCCGAGGAGGTCGTCTCCGCACCCGTGGTCCGGCTGGTCGACGTGATCCTGGCCGACGCCGTCCGCGCGCGCGCCTCCGACGTGCACATCGAGCCGCAGGCCGCCGAGCTGCGGGTGCGCTACCGGGTGGACGGCCTGCTGCGCGACGTCATGACCGTGCCGAGCGCAGCGATCCCCTCGGTCGTCAGCAGGATCAAGATCGTGTCTGGCCTCGACATCGCGGAGCGCCGCCGACCGCAGGACGGGCGTGCGAAGCTCACCGTCGACGGCCTCACGGTCGAGGCGCGCATCTCGACGCTCCCGACGCTGCACGGGGAGAAGGTCGTCCTGCGCCTGCTCCCGCCGGCGGACCGCGTCCCGCAGCTGGCACGAGCGGGCATGAGCCCCCCGCAGCTCGACGCCGTCAGCGCCGCCCTGACCCAGACGCAGGGCCTGGTGCTCATCACCGGGCCCACCGGTTCGGGGAAGACCAGCACCCTCTACGCCGCGCTCCACCAGCTCAGCACCCCGGACCGCAACATCGTGACGCTCGAGGACCCCATCGAGGTCCAGATCGCGGGCATCACGCAGGTCCAGGTGCACGAGCGGGCCGGCATGACGTTCGCACGCGGGCTGCGCAGCGTCCTGCGCCAGGACCCCGACATCGTGCTCGTCGGCGAGGTGCGCGACGGCGAGACCGCCGACCTGGCGCTGCGCGCCTCGCTCACCGGCCACCTGGTGCTGACCACGCTGCACACCAACGACGCCGTCAGCGCCGTGACCCGGCTCGTGGAGATGGGGGCCGAGCCGTTCCTGGTGGCGTCCTCGCTGACACTGGTCGTGGCGCAGCGCCTGCTGCGTCGGGTGTGCGCGAGCTGCGCTGCCCCCTACACGCCCTCGGCGCGGACCCTCAGCCTGCTGGGCCTGACGGAGGAGGACCTCGAGGGCGCGACCCCGAGCCGTGGCGCGGGCTGCGTCGAGTGCGGCGGCACGGGGTACCTCGGGCGGTCCGGGGTCTTCGAGGTGCTGCCGGTCACCGCCGCGTTGCGCAAGGTGCTGCTCAGCACGCCGACGGAGGCCGCCATCGGCGCGGCGGCCCGTGAGTACGGCATGACGACGCTGCGCTCCGGCGCCCTGGTCGCTGCGCACGACGGCGAGACGACGTACGAGGAGGTGCTGCGCAGCACCCACCTCGACGCCGTCAGCGTCCCGCGCTGCCGGAGCTGCGCCCGCGCGCTGGCGGACGACATGGTCTGCTGCCCCTGGGACGGCGTGCTGGTGGCGCACGACCGGTGCCCGACCTGCGAGCGCAGCGTGGAGCCCGAGTGGGCCCACTGCCCGTGGTGCCGCACCGACCTCCCCCGCGTCGAGCCCGTCCCCGCACCGTCCCGCGTCGGACTCCCTCGCCTGCTCGTCGTGGACGACGACGAGAGCGTGCGCCGTTTCGTCGAGCTCGCGCTCGCGGGGTCCGTGGAGGTGACCACCGCGCCCGACGGGGCCACCGCCATGCAGCTCCTCGACCGGCAGGGCTTCGACGGCGCCCTCATCGACCACCACCTCCCCGACGTGTCGGGGATCGAGCTCATCAGGCTCATGCGCTCGGACCCGCGCACCTTCGCCCTCCCCCTGATGCTCTTCACGGGGAACACGTCGGAGGAGGTGGAGCGGGAGGCGCTGCACGCGGGCGCCGGCGACTTCCTCACGAAGCCCCTCGAGCCCGAGCTGCTGGAGGAGCGCATCCTGGCGCTGCTCACCGGCGAGCTGAGCAGCGGCGCACGCGCCCGCCCGTAGCCGTGCCGCGCCGCCAGGGGAGGACCCGCGAGCCGTACGGCTCAGGCGCGCGGCGGCACGGCGAGTGGTGGGTGCCGGCAGGCCGACCGCCGTACCCGCTCGTCGTGCTCGTGCACGGCGGCTACTGGCGACCGGTCTACGACCTCGCCCTCGAGCACCCGGTCGCGCACGCCCTTGCGGCACAGGGCTTCCTGGTCTGGAACGTCGAGTACTCCCCCGCCGGCACCCCCTGGCCGGCGACCCTGCTCGACGTCGCCGCGGCCTACGACCACGCGGTGCGCGACCCGCGCGTGGACACCGCCCGCGTCGCCGTCGTGGGCCACAGCGCCGGCGGCCAGCTGGCCCTGTGGCTCGGCTCCCGCCGCCCCGGTACGCCCGGTGGCGCCCCTGCGGTCCCGCCCGCCCTGGTCGTGGCGCAGGCACCGGTCGCGTGCCTCGCGCAGGCCCACGCGCAGCACCTCGGCGACGGAGCGGTGGACCTGTTCGTCGGCGGCTCGCCGACGGAGCACCCGGAGCGGTACGCCGAGGCCGACCCGCTCGCGCTGCTGCCCAGCCCGACGCCGGCGGTGCTGCTCCACGCGGCCGGCGACGACACGGTGCCGCTGGTCCAGTCGCAGGAGTACGCGGCAGCCTCCGGAGCCCGACTGGTCGTCGTACCGGGTGGGCACTTCGAGCACCTGGACCCTGGGTCCGCGGCGTTCGAGGCGCTGCTAGAGGCCCTCGGCCCCGCCGCAGCCGCCGTCGGGGGGTGAGACCGGGTCGAGCAGCAGCTTGGTCATGAGCGCCTGGAGCTGGCCGACCTCCTCGGGCGTGAGCCGGTCGGTGACGTGCTCCGCGACCCCGCGCAGGTGCGTCGGAGCCGCGGCACGGAGCCGGTCGCGGCCCGCCTCGGTGAGCACCGCGTTGGTGCCGCGCGCGTCGCTCGGGCAGGAGGCGCGGGTGACCAGGCCGTCGGCCTCGAGCCGGTCCACCAGCCGGGTCAGCCCGCTGCGGGACAGCAGCACCCGGTCGGCGAGGTCGGTCATCCGCAGGTGGTTGCCGGGCGCCTCGGCGAGGTGCAGCAGCACCTCGTAGGAGGCCAGCGGCAGGTCCTGCTCGGTGAGCAGCTCGTGCTCGAGCCGGCGGGTGATCTGCGCGTGCGCGCGCAGGAAGACCCGCCACGCCCCCAGCTGGGCCTCGGTGAGGCGCGCCCGCGTCGTCGTCATGTCCACCATCATAGTTGCCAACGCAAGTTTTCGTAGGCTGTTCCCGTGCGCAGCGCCAAGGACTTCTTCCGCCCCCTCGCCGTCGGGGCCCCGGCTCCCCTCAGGGAGATCCCGTGGGCACCCAGCCGGATGATCCACTTCTTCGACCCGTCGAACGAGAAGATGGTCGCGAAGATCCCGGACCTCGCCCCGCAGGTCGACGTCCTCCTGGGCAACCTCGAGGACGCGATCCAGGCCTCCAACAAGGAGGCCGCCCGCGCCGGGCTCGTGCACGTGGCGAAGACCGTGGAGCTCGGCGACACCCAGCTGTGGACCCGCGTCAACTCGCTCGACAGCCCCTGGGTCCTCGACGACCTGACGACCCTGGTCACCGAGGTCGGCGACCGGCTCGACGTGGTCATGGTGCCGAAGGTGGAGGGGCCCGAGGACATCCACTACGTCGACCGGCTGCTCGCCCAGCTCGAGGCGAAGGGCGGCGTGACCCGCCCGCTGCTCGTGCACGCGATCCTCGAGACCGCGCGCGGCGTCGCCAACGTCGAGGAGATCGCGGCCGCCTCGCCCCGCATGCAGGGCATCTCGCTCGGTCCCGCCGACCTGGCCGCGGACCGCCGCATGAAGACGACCCGCGTCGGCGGCGGCCACCCCGGCTACCTCGTCCGCGAGGACCCGCACGAGGACGACTCGCCGCGCGCCACCTTCCAGCAGGACCTGTGGCACTACACGGTCGCCCGGATGGTCGACGCCTGCGCGTCCAACGGGATCTACGCCTACTACGGCCCGTTCGGCGACATCAAGGACGTCGTGGCCTGCGAGGACCAGTTCCGCAACGCCTACCTGCTCGGCTGCGTCGGCACCTGGTCCCTGCACCCGGTGCAGGTCGAGATCGCCAAGCGCGTCTTCTCCCCCGACCCGGCCGAGGTGCAGTGGGCCAAGCGGGTCGTCGAGGCGATGGGCGAGGACGGCCGCGGCGCGGTGATGATCGACGGCAAGATGCAGGACGACGCCACCTTCAAGCAGTGCCAGGTCGTGCTCGACCTCGCCCGCAAGCTGGCGGCCCGCGACGCCGACCTCAAGGAGGCGTACGGCCTGTGACCCTCTCCGTGCTCCGGTCGGTCCTGTACATGCCGAGCTCGAACGAGCGGGCGCTCGAGAAGGCCAAGACCCTCCCCGCCGACGCGATCATCTTCGACCTCGAGGACGCCGTCGCGCCCGACGCCAAGGAAGCCGCGCGGGCCGCCGCGGTCGCCGCCGCAACGAGCGGCGAGTACGGCGGGAAGGTGCTCACCATCCGCTGCAACGGCCTGGACACCCCCTGGGGGGCCGACGACCTCGCCGCGGCTGCCGCAGCCCGGCCGGACGCCGTGGTCGTGCCCAAGGTGTCGGGGGCCGCGCACCTCGCGCAGGTGGCGGCGATCACCGGGGACGTCCCGATCTGGGCGATGGTGGAGACCCCGGCGGCGCTGTTCGCCGTGCGCGAGATCGCTGCGTTCCCCCAGGTGTCGGTGCTCGTCATGGGCACCAACGACCTGGTGAAGGAGCTGCGCGCCGCGCTGGTGCCGGGGCGTGCTCCGCTCCTGCCGCACCTCGCGACCGCGCTGCTCGGTGCCCGGGAGGCCGGCAAGGCGATCGTCGACGGCGTCTACAACGACGTGAAGGACCTCGACGGGTTCCGCGCCGAGTGCGTGCAGGGCAAGGAGCTCGGCTTCGACGGCAAGACCCTCATCCACCCGGGGCAGGTGGACGTGGCCAACGACGTGTGGGCGCCGTCGGAGGACGAGATCGCCCAGGCGAAGAAGGTCGTCGAGGCCTTCGCCGAGGCCGAGGCCGACGGACGCGGCGTGGTGGTCGTCGACGGCCGCATGGTGGAGAACCTGCACCGCGACATCGCCGAGCGCGTGCTGGCGACCGCCGAGGCCATCAGCGCCCGCGGCTAACGTGGAGGGCATGCTCCCCACGCAGGACCAGCTCACGGCCGCGCTCGCGACGGTCGAGGACCCGGAGATCCGCCGGCCGATCACCGAGATCGGCATGGTCAAGTCGGCGACGGTCGACGAGGACGGCACCGCGCGGGTGGGCGTCTACCTGACGATCAGCGGCTGCCCGATGAAGGACACCCTCACCGAGCGGGTCACCAAGGCGGTCGGCGCGCTCCCCGGCGTGACGTCGGTCGTCGTGGAGCTCGACGTGATGAGCGACGAGCAGCGCAAGGCGCTGCAGACCCTGCTGCGCGGCGACAACCCGGTGCGCGAGATCCCGTTCGCCCAGCCCGGCTCGCTGACCCGCGTCTTCGCGGTCGCCTCCGGCAAGGGCGGGGTCGGCAAGTCCTCGGTCACCGTCAACCTCGCCGCCGCGATGGCCGCGAAGGGGCTGCGGGTGGGTGTCGTCGACGCCGACATCTACGGCTTCTCGGTGCCGCGCATGCTCGGCGTCGAGCACCGCCCGACGCAGGTCGAGCAGATGATCCTGCCGCCGACCGCGCACGGTGTGAAGGTCATCAGCATCGGGATGTTCACCAAGGACAACACCCCCGTGGTGTGGCGCGGCCCGATGCTGCACCGGGCGCTGCAGCAGTTCCTCGCCGACGTCTACTGGGGCGACCTCGACTACCTGCTCATGGACCTGCCGCCCGGCACCGGCGACATCGCCATCTCGGTCGCCCAGCTCGTGCCCACCGCGGAGATCCTCGTCGTCACCACCCCGCAGCTCGCCGCCCAGGAGGTCGCCGAGCGGGCCGGCTCCATCGCCCTGCAGACGCACCAGCGGATCGCCGGCGTCGTCGAGAACATGAGCTACCTGCCCTGCCCGCACTGCGGCGAGTCCATCGACGTCTTCGGCTCCGGTGGCGGACAGGCGGTGGCGACGTCGCTGTCCCGCTCGCTCGGGGCGGAGGTCCCGCTGCTCGGCCAGGTGCCGATCGACAAGCGGCTGCGCGAGGGCGGCGACAGCGGCATGCCGCTCGTGCTCTCGGACCCGGACGCCGCCGCGTCCAAGGAGCTGCTCCGCGTCGTGGACACCCTGACCGGCCGCCCGCGCGGGCTCGCCGGCATGTCGCTCGGCCTCACCCCCGCGGGGCGCTAGGTCGTCTCGGGGTCCCAGGGGGCCTGCTCGCCCTGGGCGAGCGGCCGGCGACGGGCCGGCTCGAGGGGCTCGTCGTCGAGCAGGTTGCGGCGCACGATCTCACGCGGGTGCAGCGAGCGCAGGTCGAGGTCGGCCAGGTCCGGGCCGAGCTCCTCCTTGAGGTCCTGCGTCATCTCCTTGACGTAGGCCCGGAGCCGGCGCAGCAGCCGCCCGGCGTCGGCGGCCATGCCGGGGAGCCGGTCCGGTCCGAACAGGAAGAGGCCCAGCAGCAGCAGCACGGCCGTCTCCGGCCAGCCCAGGCCTCCCAACACGGGACCAGCCTACGAGGGCTGCTTGTCCTGCAGCACGACGTGCACCGTGACGCGGGCGCCGTCGCGGACGACGGTGAGCGTCACCCGGTCGCCCACGGCGTACGAGCGCAGCGCGACGACGAGCTGGTCGACGCTGGTGATGGTGCGGTCGCCCACCTGCGTGATGACGTCGCCGACCCGGATGCCGGCCCGCTTCGCGGGGCCGCCGGAGACGAGGGACGTCACCCGCGCGCCCCGCGGGCCGTTGCCGTCGGCACCGACGGTCTGGGCCTGCACCCCGACCACCGGGTGCGTCGCGCGGCCCGTCCGGATCAGCTGCAGGGCGATCGACCGGGCCTCGTCGACGGGGATGGCGAAGCCGAGGCCGATGCTCCCGCTCTGCTCGTCGGTGCCCGCCGCCCCGGTCAGCGACGCGATCGCGGAGTTGATGCCGATCACCCGCCCGGCGAGGTCGACGAGGGGACCGCCCGAGTTGCCGGGGTTGATGGCGGCGTCGGTCTGGATGGCGTCGAACAGCGGGGTGCTCGGCGCGGTCGCGCTCTCGCCGGGGACGCGCACCGTGCGGTCGAGGGCGCTGATGATCCCGGAGGTGACCGTGCCCGTGAGCCCGAGCGGGGAGCCGACCGCGACGACCGGGTCGCCGACCGCCAGGTCGGCCGAGGTGCCGAGGGTGGCGGGGGTCAGCGCGCTCGCGCCGAGGACGCGGATGACCGCCAGGTCGGTCTCGGGGTCACGTCCGACGATCCGCGCGGGCAGGTCGACGCGGCCGTCGTTGAAGGAGACGGTGATGGTCCCCGCCGACGCGGCGGACGCGACGACGTGGTTGTTGGTGAGCACGTAGCCGTCGGAGCGCAGCACGACCCCGGAGCCCGTGCCGCTGCCGGTCGCGTCGTCGACGGAGATGCTCACGACGCTCCTGAGCACCTTGGCGGCGATCCCCGCGACCGACGTCGCGGCCCGCGAGACGCGGACGGCCGGCACCGGGCTGCCGAGCGTCGCCGAGGGGTCGCGCAGGCTCGCCGCGGAGGGGCCGTCGGAGCGGCCCGCGCGGTACCCGACCAGGCCGCCGACCGCCCCTGCGACCAGCGACGCGGCGAGCAGCAGCGGGAGGACCAGCCCGAGCGACAGCCCGCCGGAGACGGGCTCGGAGGGGCCGATCGGCCCGGTCGGGTAGCCCCAGGCGTGCGCCCGGGTCGGCTCGGGCGGCGTCCAGGGGTCGGCCGGGAACGGAGTGGGGTCGGGCACCGGACCAGTCTCGCCCATGCCCGCCGTCACGCGAAGGGGTTCAGCCACGAGCCGACGCGCGACATGCCGCGCCACACCCGCGGGGCGACCCCGTCCTCGCCGACCTGCCGCCGCGTGTGCGGCAGCACGAGCAGCACCTCGTCCACCACGGCCGGCGCCGCGTCGGACACCAGCGTCCACGTGCGGCCGTCCGCCGACCACACCACGCGCTCGGGCTCGCCCGGCGACTGCCACACCTGCCCACCGCCGACCGTGCGCACCACACCGGTCGCCGTGGCGGGCATGGCGCCCCGCTGCACGAACAGCGAGAGCGTCGACAGCCCGTCGGAGTAGGCCAGCTGCAGCACGTCACCCGGGAGCCGGCGGGCGTCGTACAGGTCGAGGTGGCCGGGCAGCGTGCGCACCACCGGTACGCCGGTCGCCTCGACGGCCGCCAGCTCGGCCGCGTCCAGGCGCTCGCCGAGCGGCGGGCTGGCCGTCAGCCCGGTCGAGAGCGTCGCGGCCGGAGTCGCGACGCGCACGTCGAGCAGGTCGGTGCGGCGCAGCAGCGCGCCCGCGTCGTCGAGCACCTCGCGGCGCAGCACCAGACCGCTGCGGACGTCGACCCAGAAGCGGCCGACGAGCGCGCGGGAGCTGCCCGGCCGCCGCACCTCGACGACCTGGGCGCGGTGCCCGTCGCAGATGCCCTGCCCGGCCAGCAGGAGCTCGTAGTGGGAGGCCAGCAGCGAGAACAGCCGCGGGTCCAGCGCGTCGACCGCGCCGTGTCCGTCGATGCCGTGCTGCACCTCGGCGACGGTGACGACCGGGGCGCCACTGGCCAGGCTGAGCACCCGCTCGGTGGCCCGCCAGCTCTGGGCGTGCGCGAGCTGCGCGGCCCGCTCGAGGAGGGCGAGGGCGACCGCCGACCGCGCCACCACCGGCGTCTCCTCGGCCTGCGGCTCCGGAGGGAGCAGCGCCCGCGCCGGACCCGCGCAGAGCAGCGCGCCGAGGCCGGTGAGGGCCGCAGCGATCCGGAGCCCTCTCACCGGGAGGGCAGCGGGTCAGCAGCCGGTACGACGGCCGTGCCGGCGAACGGGACCTCGTACGCGGTGGAGGAGTGCTCCACCACGAACCCGGCGCTCGTCGGGTCGACCGGGGCGACCGGCGCCGCGGGCGGCGGGCCGGCGAGGGCGAGCGCCCCGCCGACGCCGAGGACGAGCGCCCCCAGCCCGAAGGCGGTGCGGCGAGCCCGCGCGTGCCCGGCCAGCGGGCCGGGACGGGGACCGCGCGCGACGAGCACCGGCTGCCCGGGGGCGGCTGCGCCGGCGAGGATCCGGGCCGTGAGGTCGTCGGGGGCCGAGGGGCCGCTGCCCAGCACGCTCTTGAGGCCGCGCAGCAGGTCGACCTCCTGCCGGCAGGCGGGGCAGCGCGCGAGGTGCACGAGCACCCGCTCGCGCGCGGCGTGGTCGAGCTCGCCGTCGACGAAGGCCGTGAGGTCGCCGCCGAGGTGGCTCATGTCGCGACCCGCTCGCGGTCAGGAGCGCGGTGCGCGAGCGCGGCACGCAGCTGGGCGCGGCCGCGGTGGATGCGGCTGCGCACCGTCCCCACCTTGATGCCGAGGGTCGCGGCGATCTCCTCGTACGGCAGGCCCTCGAGGTCGCACAGGACGACGGCGGCCCGGAAGTCGGGGGGCAGCGCGTCGAGGGCCGCCTGGATGTCGCCGTCGAACTGCTGGTCGTCGAGGACCTGCTGCGGGCTGCGCTCGCGCCCCGGCAGCCGCTCGGTGTCGTCGGGGAGCGCGTCGAAGCGGATGCGCTGCTTGCGGCGCACCGTGTCGAGGAACAGGTTGGTCGTGATCCGGTGCAGCCAGCCCTCGAACGTGCCCGGGGTGTAGCTCGACAGCGAGCGGAAGACCCGGACGAAGACCTCCTGCGTGAGGTCCTCGGCGTCGTGGGCGTTGCCCGTCAGCCGGTAGGCGAGGCGGTAGACCCGGGCCGAGTGCGTGCGCACCACCTCGTCCCAGGACGGGGGCGTCCAGGGATCACCGGCAGCGGCCGTGGCGGTCATGCCCTCAGTCTCACGCGCCTTCCTGTGCGCAACCTGTCAACCCCACCAACGCCTGCGCCGGCCGTGGCGTTCCCGGCCCGGGGGCCGGGCGTACCGGTACGTTGCGCCCATGGAGAGCGCGCCACCGGACGTCGCGGGATGGGTCGACGGCTGGCTGCCCGAGGAGCCCGCCGTGGTGGCCGCGCGCTCCCGGGCCGCCGAGGTCGGAGTCGGCTCGGTGGACCCGACCACCGGCGCGCTGCTGCGGCTGCTGGCCGCGTCCTGCCGCGCCAAGGCGGTGGTCGAGCTCGGCACCGGTGCGGGCGTGTCCGCGCTGTGGCTGCTCGGCGGCATGCAGCGCGACGGCGTGCTGACCAGCGTCGACCCCGACACCGAGCACCAGCGGCTCGCCCGGCAGTCCCTCGTCGAGGCCGGGTACGGCACCGGCCGCGTCCGCCTCATCACGGGCGAGGCGCTGGCGGTGCTCCCCCGGTTGTCGGACGGCGCCTACGACCTGCTCCTGTGCGACGCCGCGCGGGCCGAGAACGCGGACTACCTGACCGCCGGGCTCGGCCTGCTGCGTCCCGGTGGCCTGATCGTCTTCGCCGGCGCCCTGGCGGACGGTCGCGTCGTCGACCCGGCCGCCCGGGACCCGGAGACCGTGGCGCTGCGCGAGCTGGGCCGA
>DATJGA010000059.1:0-3062 GCA_035495395.1 Mycobacteriales bacterium
CCTCGTGCGCGGTGGCGGGCGCCACGAAGGCCTCCTGCACCAGGGCAGGGCGGCACAGCGCCTCGAGGACCTCCTTCTCACGACGGGTCAGCTCGGGGGACTGGGTACGGCGGAGCGGTGCCGCGTCGTCGGCCACGGGGGGCAGCCCGAGGACACGCAGCCGGACGGTCCCGATCTGCAGCACGTCGCCCTCGGCCAGCACGCGCCGGCCGACGGGTCGGCCGTTCACGAGCGTGCCGTTGGTCGACAGCCCGAGGTCCGCGACGTAGGCGTGCGGCCCACGGCGCACGACCTCGGCGTGCAGCCTCGACACGCTGGGGTCCCCGAGGTCGATGTCGACCCCGGGACCACGCCCGAGCGTGGTGACCGTGTCGTGCAGCACGAAGGTGCCGCCCGTGTCCTCCAGGAGCAGCGAAGGGTGCTCTGTCTTGTCCACGTCTGGTCCGTACCCCGTCACCCGGGAGGCACACACTCAGTCACCCCTCGACTGCCTCGTTAGGCTGGCCCATGCCCGTCGACCTGGGTCCCACGCTCGACCCGACCCACCTGGCCGTGGCGCGCTGGCCGCACGGCTGGCGCCCCGACCCGATCCCGGAGGGCTTCTTCGGGCTCGTCGAGGACGAGGACGAGGTCACCCTGGTCGCCGCGGAGGCCACCATCGCCCGGTACGACGGGGCGCTGGCCGTGGAGCCCGGCTGGCGTCGGGTGACGTTCCCCGGTCCGCTCCCGTGGGAGCAGGTGGGGTTCCTCGCCGACGTGGCGACGCGGCTCGCCGGGGCGCAGATCCCGTTCACCTCCATGGCGGGCTTCACCACCGACCACGTGCTGGTCCGGGCGGCGCAGGCCGACCTCGCGGTGGCGGTGCTGGCGGGCGACGAGCCACCGCCGGCGCGGCTGGGCACCACGAACCCGTGAAGCCGCTCCTCGTCGTGCTCGGCGTCGTCGCCGCCGGGCTGCTCGCGACGGCCGTGTTCGGGTGGTGGCGGGCCGGGGCGGCGGTCGCCGGGGTGGGCTTCTGCCTGGCCGCCGGGCTGCGCCTGGTGCTGCCCACCGCGCAGGTCGGCGACCTCGCCGTGCGGTCCCGCGTCGTCGACGCGGCGGTGCTGCTCACGCTCGGGTTCGGGCTCGTCGCGCTCGCGAACACCATCCCGACGGCCCGCTGAGCCGCGTCACTAGTCTTGGGCCGGAGACCTTCCTCCTTCCTCCTTGGAGCGCCCGGCCATGGCCACTGCCCCCGTCACCGTCACCGTCACCGGCGCCGCCGGTCAGATCGGCTACGCGCTGCTCTTCCGCATCGCGTCGGGGCACCTGCTCGGGCCGGACGTGCCGGTCCGGCTCCGCCTGCTCGAGATCGCGCCGGCCCTGAAGTCGGCCGAGGGCACGGCCATGGAGCTCGACGACTGCGCCTTCCCGCTGCTCAGCGGCATCGACATCACGGACGACCTCAAGACGGCCTTCGACGGCACCAGTGTGGCGCTGCTCGTGGGTGCGCGCCCGCGCACCGCCGGCATGGAGCGCGGCGACCTGCTCGAGGCCAACGGCGGCATCTTCGGGCCGCAGGGCCAGGCCATCAACGACCACGCCGCGAGCGACATCAAGGTCCTCGTCGTCGGCAACCCGGCCAACACCAACGCGCTCATCGCGCAGCAGCACGCGCCCGACGTACCGGCCGACCGGTTCACCGCGATGACGCGGCTGGACCACAACCGCGCGCTCTCGCAGCTCGCCGCCAAGCTCGCCGTGCCGGTCACCGCCATCGAGAAGATGACGATCTGGGGCAACCACAGCGCGACCCAGTACCCCGACCTCTACACCGCGCAGGTCAACGGCCGGAGCGCGGCCGAGCAGGTCGACGAGGCCTGGCTCAAGGACACCTTCATCCCGACCGTCGCCAAGCGCGGCGCAGCGATCATCGAGGCCCGCGGCGCCTCCTCGGCGGCCAGCGCGGCGAACGCGGCCATCGACCACGTCTTCGACTGGGTCAACGGCACCGAGTGGACCTCCTCGAGCGTCGTCTCCGACGGCTCGTACGGCGTGCCCGAGGGCCTCATCTCCTCCTTCCCGTGCCGCTCGGTCGACGGCCGGTGGGAGATCATCCAGGGCGTCGACGTCAACGAGTTCTCCCGCTCGAAGATCGACGCCTCGGTGCAGGAGCTCGTCGAGGAGCGCGACGCGGTGCGCGAGCTCGGCCTCGTCTGATGAAGATCGTCTACACGTACACCGACGAGGCGCCCGCGCTCGCGACCCACTCGCTGCTGCCCGTCGTGCAGGCGTACGCCGACAAGGCCGGGGTCGGCATCGAGACGCGCGACATCTCGCTCGCCGCCCGCATCCTCGCGGCGTTCGGCCTCGCGCCGGACGCGCTCGCCGAGCTCGGCGCGCTCGCGAAGACGCCCGAGGCGAACATCATCAAGCTGCCCAACGTCAGCGCCTCGCTCCCGCAGCTCAAGGCCGCGGTCAAGGAGCTGCAGGACGCCGGCTTCGCCGTACCGGACTACCCCGAGAACCCGGCGACCGAGGACGAGAAGAAGGCCCGGGCGGCCTTCGACGCCGTCAAGGGCAGCGCGGTCAACCCGGTGCTGCGCGAGGGCAACTCCGACCGGCGCGCGCCCGCCTCGGTCAAGGGCTACGCCCGCAAGCACCCGCACTCGATGGGGCAGTGGTCGCCGGACTCGCGGTCGCGGGTGGCGACGATGAGCGACGGCGACTTCCGGCACTCCGAGAAGTCGGTCACCCTGGCGGCTCCCGACACGCTGCGGATCGAGCTGGTCAGCGACACCGGCACGACCGTGCTCAAGGACGGGCTGAAGGTCCTCGCGGGCGAGATCGTCGACGCGGCCGTCATGCGCAAGGCGGCGCTGCAGGCCTTCCTCACCGAGCAGGTCGCGGCCGCCAAGGCCGAGGGCGTGCTCTTCTCGGTGCACCTCAAGGCCACGATGATGAAGGTCTCCGACCCGATCATCTTCGGCCACGTCGTGAAGGCCTACTTCGCCGACGTCTTCGACCGGTACGGCGAGGAGCTGGCCGCCGTCGGGGCCAACCCCAACGACGGGCTGGCCGCG
>DATJGA010000060.1:0-3414 GCA_035495395.1 Mycobacteriales bacterium
GGCTACAAGTTCTGGAAGGACGAGCACAACCAGGACCCCAAGGAGTGGCAGCGGTTCGGCAAGAAGATCCGCGAGCTCACCGGCGGCGAGGACATCGACATCGTCTTCGAGCACCCGGGCCGCGAGACCTTCGGCGCCTCGGTCTACGTGACGAAGAAGGGCGGCGTCATCACGACCTGCGCCTCCACGTCGGGCTACCTGCACCAGTACGACAACCGGTACTTCTGGATGAACCTCAAGCGGATCATCGGCTCGCACTTCGCGAACTACAAGGAGAGCTGGGAGGCCAACCGCCTCATCAGCAAGGGGCTCATCCACCCGACGCTGTCCAAGACGTACCCGCTCGCCGAGACCGGCTCCGCGGCGTACGACGTGCACAAGAACCTGCACCAGGGCAAGGTCGGCGTGCTCTGCCTGGCGCCCGAGGAGGGCCTCGGCGTCGAGCCGGAGGCCGCCGAGTTCCGGGCGAAGCACCTGGACGCGATCAACCGCTTCCGCGACGTGTGAAGGCGTGACGGAGCCCAAGTGCTGGTATGACTCAGGCCATGACTGACGAGGACCTGGTGGTGATGCAGCACGAGGGCGACAGCGGCGGCTTCGACGTCGTGCTGCGCGGCTACGACCGGCGGCAGGTGGAGGACTACATCCACCGGGTGGAGCTGACGCTCAGCGACGCGGACCGGCAGCACCACGAGGACGGCGAGCGGATCGTCGTGCTCGAGGAGGAGCTGGCCCGCGTGCAGCTCGCGCTGGGCGAGGCGCAGCGCCGCGCCGAGGGGCAGCCCGACCCGGCCTCGCTCGTCGGCGAGCGGCTGGCCACGATGCTCCGCCTCGCCGAGGAGGAGGCGGAGGAGATCGTCGAGCACGCCCGGGCGAAGGCCGCGCAGAGCACCGCCGAGCGCAACGCGGAGCTCTCCGCCCGCGAGGCCGCGATCGCCGACGCGAGCAGCGCCGCCGACCGCACCCGGATGGAGGCGCAGCGCGACGCCCAGGCGCTGCGCGAGAAGGCCCAGCAGGAGGCGGACGACCTGCTTCGCCGCACCAAGGAGCAGACCGACGAGCTGCTGGCCGCGGCGAGCGAGGAGGCGGAGCGCCGCCGCCGCACCGCGGAGGAGGACATCGCGATCCTGCACGAGGACGCGCGCGCCCAGGCCGAGGAGGCGCTGGCCAAGGCGCAGGCCCGGGTCGACGACCTCGCCCAGCAGCGCGACACCATCGCCGCCCAGCTCGAGGAGCTGCGCCGGACGCTGTCGGCGGCCATGAAGCCACTGGGCACCCAGGAGTGAGCCGCCGGGGGTCGACAGACCCCGAGGAAGCGGACGACCAGCACTCGGTGCCGCCGGAAGACCTGCTCGTGCCCGAGGTCGGCCTGCTCCTCGAGGAGGAACCGCTCCCGGACCGCCCTCCCGTGGTGCGGGCCCCACCGCTGCCGCTCACGACGCGCACCGCCTTCCGCATCGGCTTCCTCGCCACGCTCGGCGCGATGTTCGCCTACGGGCTGGTGCACGCCGTCCTGCTCACGAAGTCCGTCCTGGTGCTCCTGCTCGTCTCGGCCTTCCTGGCGATCGGCCTCAACCCGCTCGTCGAGCTGCTCCAGAAGCGGGCGCACCTGACCCGCCCGCGAGCAGTCGCGGCGGTCCTCGCGATGGTGCTGCTGGCCTTCGCCGTGTTCCTCGTCGCGATCGTGCCGCCGATCGTCGACCAGACGACACAGCTCGTCGACAAGGGCCCGTCGTACCTGGACCAGCTGCTGCGCAACCGGACGATCAAGCGGATCGACGAGCAGTCGCACGTCATCGCCAAGGCGAAGACCGCCCTGCAGTCGCCCGCCCTCGCCGCCAACGTCTTCGGCGGGGTCCTGGGCGTGAGCAAGGCCGTCTTCGGTGCGGTGTTCTCCGCGATCACCGTGCTCACGCTGACCCTGTACTTCATGTCCTCGCTGCCCGCCATGAAGCGAGCGGCCTACCGGGCCGTGCCGCGGAGCCGGCGCGAGACCGTCGCCTACCTCGCCGACGACATCCTCGAGCGCATCGGCGGCTACGTCGCCGGCGCCCTCGGGATCGCCCTCATCGCGGGCACCACGACGTGCCTGCTGCTGATCGTCCTCGGCGTGCCCTCGCCGGTCGCGCTGGCCCTGGTCGTGATGGTCACGGACCTGGTGCCGGTCATCGGCGCGACGATCGGCGCGATCGTCGTCAGCTCGGTCGCCTTCGCGCATGACGTCCAGACCGGCATCGTCGTCGCGCTGTTCTACCTCGTGTACCAGCAGTTCGAGAACTACGTGCTGTACCCGCGCATCATGAAGCGCTCGGTCGACGTCTCACCGGCGGTGACCATCGTCGCGGTGCTGCTCGGCGGCTCGCTCATGGGCATCCTCGGCGCCCTGCTCGCGATCCCCACGGCGGCCGCCGTGCAGCTCGTCATGCTCGAGGTGGTGCTGCCGCACCAGGAGGCGAGCTAGCCCGAGGTCTGGCCGCCGTCGACGACGAGCGCGTGCCCGGTGACGTAGCTCGACGCGTCGCTGGCGAGGAACACCGTCGGCCCGACCATCTCCTCGACCGTGGCCCACCGCTTGAGCGGCTGGGTCGCGACGAACGCCGCGCCGCCGTCCGGGCCCTCCCACAGGGCGCGGTTGAGGTCGGTCTGCGTCCAGCCGGGGCACAGCGCGTTGACGCGGACACCCGCCGTACCCCACTCGTGGGCCAGCGACTTGGTGAGCGAGATGACCGCGGCCTTGCTCGCGCCGTACGCCGCGAGCAGGGGGGTGGCGCCGAGACCGGCCGTGCTCGCGACGTTGATGATGCTGCCGCTCCCCCGGGGCACCATGTGCCGGCCCGCCTCCTGGCACAGGTGCACCAGCGAGTCGACGTTCAGCCGCATCGTCTTCTCCCAGCCGGAGAAGCGCAGGTCGGTGAACGGCCCCATGTACGACGAGCCGCCGGCGTTGTTCACGAGCACGTCGAGGTGGCCGAGCGCGGCGACCGCGTCGGTGACGAGCGCGTGGCAGGCGTCCCCGTCCGTGACGTCGGCGGGGAGCACGAAGGCCTTGCGCCCCAGGCCTTCCACCTCCTTCGCCAGCGTGCCGAGCGCCTCCGCGTCACGGGCGCTGACGGCGAGGTCGGCGCCGGCGGCGGCGAGACCGAGGGCGAGCGCGCGGCCGATGCCGCGGGAGGCACCGGTGACGAGCGCCGTGCGCCCGGTGAGGTCGAAGCTCATGGGTACTCCTTCGGGAGGGGGTAGGCCTTCGGGTTGACGTGCCGCACGACCTCGTCGAGCACCTCGTCCGCCATGCCGACCCACAGGTGCTTCGCGCGGTCGACGCCGACGACCTCGGCCTGCGGCACGGCGGCGAACCGCTCGCGCGCCTCGGGCGGCTGCAGGTAGTCGTCGTGCTCCGGTACGACGGCGACCAGC